>DATGJS010000325.1:0-12627 GCA_035295025.1 Bradyrhizobium sp. | reverse complement strand
CATCAAGGCGACCCTGGCTTCGGAAAGCGAGCAATGGTCCAAGGTCGGCGAACAGGTGCGAAAGGTCCGCGACCTGTTCGGAGCCAAGACGCCGCTCGGCAAGCGCCGCACGCAATTTGCCGATGCGCCCGAGCATGATCTCGCCGCGATCGAGGAAGCCTTCGTCGAGCGCGAGCCGGTGACGGTGGTGATTTCGGAAAAAGGCTGGGTGCGCACGCTCAAAGGCCATGTCGCCGATCTATCGAGCCTTGCCTTTAAGACCGACGACAAGCTCGATCACGCCTTCTTTGCCGAGACGACATCGAAACTCCTGCTGTTCGGCACCAACGGCAAGTTCTATTCGCTCGACGTGGCGAAGCTGCCGGGCGGGCGCGGTCATGGCGAGCCGATCCGCATGTTCATCGATCTCGATCAGGATGCCGCGATCGTGTCGCTCTTCGTCAACAAGGGCGGCCGCAAATTCCTGGTCGCCAGCCATGAAGGGCAGGGCTTCATCGTCAATGAGGACGATTGCGTCGGCAACACGCGCAAGGGCAAGCAGGTGCTCAACGTCGAAATGCCGAACGAAGCGCGCGCGATCGCAACTGTCGGCGGTGACATGGTCGCGGTGATCGGCACCAACCACAAAATGGTGGTCTTCTCGATCGATCAGGTGCCGGAGATGGCGCGCGGCCGCGGTGTGCGGTTGCAGAAATACGCAAGCGCCTCGCTGTCGGACGTCGCGGTGTTCGATTCCAAGTCAGGCCTCTCCTGGAAGGATTCGGCCGGCCGCGAGCAAAGCCTGACGCTCAAGGAATTGTCCGACTGGCGCGGCAACCGCGCCGATGCCGGCCGGCTCGCCCACGGCCTGCCGAAGTCGAACAAGTTTGGACGCGCCGTGGAGTAAAGCGCCGAACCCGGACTCCCTACGCGGCCCGTATGTCGTCGAAGAAGCGGGTCATTTCATCGTTGAGGCTTGAGGCCTCGCGCCGGAGATCGTCGGAGGCGCCGCGCAGCGAGACCGCGGCTTGGCTGGTGGTCTCGGCGGCTTCGGCGACGGCGGCGATGTTCTTGGTGACGTGCTTGGTTCCGTCGGCCGCGCCGGCGATGTTGTGGGCGATCTCGTGGGTCGTTGCGCCCTGTTGCTCCACGGCCGAGGCGATTTCCGTCGTCATCACGCGCATGTCGCTTACCGTGGTCCCGATGTTGGAGATCGCCGCCACCGCTCGCGAGGTCTCGCCTTGAATTCCGCTGATTTGGGCCTGGATGTCCTCGGTCGCTTTGGTCGTCTGATTGGCCAGCGCCTTCACTTCGCTTGCGACCACGGCAAAACCACGTCCCGCCTCGCCGGCGCGCGCGGCCTCGATCGTTGCGTTGAGGGCGAGGAGGTTGGTTTGCGAAGCGATGCCGTTGATGAGCTTGATCACTTCGCCGATCTGGTTCGCCGCCGAGGCCAGTTCCCGCATGGTCGCGCTGGTTTTTTCCGCCTCGCTCACCGCGCGTTCGGCCACCGTGGTCGATTGGCTTGCCTGCCGGCTCACTTCGGTCAGCGCGGTGGAGAGTTCTTCGGCCGCCCCGGCAATGGTTTGAACATTGCCCGTGGTGTCGTTTGAAGCCTGATTGACCGCGGCGATCCGAGTCCGGCTTTGGGTGGCCATTTCGGCGAGATCGCCGGCGAGCGAGCGGGCGCGCTCGGCGGCCTGCATGACGGCCTCGATCACGCGTGCCGTGCGGTCGTGGAAACCGTCGATCAATTTTTCGACCGATTCCTGACGGCGAATCTTGGTGACCTGTTCGTCACGCTGCATGGCGGCTATTTCATCGGCCTTGCGGCGGTTGGTTTTGAAGACCTCCAGCGCGCGGGCCAGCCGGCCCAATTCATGTTTGTCCTCCAGGAGGGGAATCGCGGCGACGAGGTCGCCTTCCGCCAGCTTGGTGGTCCGCTCGGTGATCAGCGACAATGGGCGGCTGATCGAGCGCGCGATCAGATAGGCCAAGGCGACCGCGAGCAGCAGGATTGCGAGCCCGAGCGCGCCATAGACCAGGGCGATGCGGTTATAGTCGGCATCGACGTCGTCGATGTAAATGCCGGTGCCGATCGTCCATTGCCAGGGGTCGAAGCCGGCGGCGTAAGACAGCTTCGGCAGGGTGTTTTTTGCCTCGACGGCCGTGCCGCCGGAGCGGGTGGCGTGATACAAGACGAAGTCGCCGCCGCGTTGGGCTGCCTCGATCAGGCGCCTGATCGTCGGTACGCCGTAAGGGTCGGTGGAATCGATGCGATTCTTGCCTTCCAGACTGCGGTCGAGCTGAAGCATCGACATGCCGTCATAGCGCTGGATAAAGAAATAATTGTTGTCGGCGTAACGCAAATGCCAAAGCTCGTCGCGCGCGCCTTTCTGGGCATCGTCGCGGCTCATCTGTCCGGATTTTTCTTTCTGGTACCATTCGTCGATAATGATCTTGCCGACCTGAACCAGTTGCTTGACCGACTCCTTGCGATCCTGGAGCAGGCCGGACTTCAACTCACTCAAACCGAACCAGATGACGATCGCAAGGCTCACCATCAGCACCGGGATAAACAACATCAACCGGCGGGAAATGGACAGTCGGGTCAACATAAGCTTTCTCTTTTAGACGGCTGCATTTTCCGCAAAGCCGGTATGCGCAGCCTAAGTGAGTTGATTCGGCCTCTTAGGAGGCCGGACGAGGCGAACCGTGCTTTGAGCGTTGATTCGACGTTCCGACACTAAGCAGAGCGAGTTGTTTTTCTATTAACTCACAACCCCGTGACAGGTGCGTGATCCTGCGACTTTGAATCAGGGATGGCGCGTTCTTATCGCTCGTGCGTCTCGCCGGTCGCATCGCGGCACCAGCGATAGAAGGCGTCGTAAAGCGCGATGCCGGCCTTAAGCTGATCGAGATCGTCGTCATACATCCGAGAAAGGCCCAGGGAAGCAGCGAGCAGGCCAGGTGCCTCCGGGCAGAGGCTGAGATGCCCGGTATCGGCGGCCCGCACGATACGGGAATGAGCCGCGCATCGGTACCAAAATCCTCGTCGGTACGTATGTCGATCAGGGCAGGCTGGTTCGGCGTGCCGATGATACGGGAAAGCTTATCAGTCGAAATGGCAGTCGGGAATGGCATGCGTCCTCATATGAAAAAACGGGATACGATCTGCGCGTCAAAACTATCGGCGCGACGAACGTGCCGAAACTTGGCGCGCGCCGGTCCAGCAACGCTTTTTTGTCGGTTTATTGGCCTGTCAAAGAAGGCACGAGGTCACTGATATGCCGAACGATGGCATCGCGCGCTGCATTGTAGTTCTTGGTGGCGGGCGGCACGTCAGACCAATACGTAACCTTTGCATCGCCGCTTCGTTCGATCGGCACCTGATCGAACGCAAGAACCTTGACGGCGTGACTTGCCTCCTCGGCGGTCAGACCGCTTGGAACGTCGTTCACAGGAGGCAACCCCTCCGACGCCAGACCGTCGCGAATCTTGGCGGGAATAGAGTCATCGGCGGTAATGGCGCGCGAAACTGCCACGAAGGGGAGCCCTCGTTCGCTCGCGATCTGGTTAAAATGCGCCGCGGCCATTTGGCTCTTCACCGAGCCGTGGATGCAAACAAAAATGATCGTCTTTGGATTTTCAGAACGCTGGTCGGCCGCAGCTAGGTTGGCCGAAAAGATCGATAGGAAAGATACCGCCATGAAGCCACTGACACGAAAGATAGTATCGCGCCAACCGGCCGAACAAACTTGTCGAGAGATATTGAGGTAATGGGTGACATGGAAGCGCCCTCGCATAAAGAAGCTGGACGCGATACTTGGGCATGTCGCCTCGTGGGGGGATCGCAGCCCCCCATGTCCTTAATACTGCCGAACCGTGCGCCAACTGTCAATGTGGGGCGGTTGGTTGCGTATTCACCATTGTTTGCGCAGCCATCGGCACGATAAACTGCTATCCGGTTGCCAAAGCAAGATTAACGAAACGTTCGGGAGGAAGGCATGAATCGAATCACGGGTTTCGTGGCCACAATTTTATTGACTGCACTGGTCAATGTTGCTCAGGCGCAATCCGGCAAGGGCGTTGAGAAGCTTTACATCCTCAATTGCGGCGAGGGCATCGCCGGCGACATCTCGCGCTGGTCGCCGGGTGTCAACGAAGGCAAGTCGATGGGCTTCGTCGACAATTGCTATTTGATCAAACATTCGCAAGGTTGGTTTCTGTGGGACACCGGCATTCCGGATGAGGTCGCGGACATGCCCAATGGTCTTGCGCCGGCCGATCCGAGGGCTGTGACCTGGCACCGCCCGAAGAAATTGGCCGCTCAGCTTGAAGCGCTCGGCGTCAAGCCGTCCGACATCAAGGGAATCGCGATTTCGCACACCCACCCCGATCATATCGGCAATATCGAGATGTTCCCGAACGCGATGCTTTATGTGCAGAAGTCCGAATATGAATGGCCCGGCGCCAACAATATGCCGCGCTTCAAGGCTGAGCATCCCGTCACCAAGCTTGAAGGCGACCACGATATTTTCGGCGACGGCAGTCTTGTCGTTCTGTCCACGCCGGGGCACACGCCGGGCCATCAATCGTTGCTCGTGAAATTGCCGAAAACCGGCGCGCTTGTTCTCACCGGCGATGCCGTGCACTTCAAGAGCAATTGGGAAAATCGCGGCGTGCCGTCCAACAATGTCAGCAAAGAGCAGACGCTGGCATCGATGCAGAAAATCGCCGATACCTTGGCGAAGGACAAGGCGCAGCTTTGGATCAATCACGACAAGGCGCAGCGCGACAGTTTGAAAATGTCGCCGGAGGCCTACGACTGAGGGTAGCTTTCTTTCCGCGCGGTCTTTTCAAAGGCAGGGGTCGCGTTTTCGCGGCCCCTGTTGTCGCTTCCATGATATGGAGCGCCGCTGCCGCCTGCGCCGAACCCGCGCGCGAAATCATTGCCGATGGCGATGTCCGCATCGAAGTTCTCGCGCAAGGCCGTGGACCGCTGGTCGTGATGCTGCCCTCGCGCGGGCGCGGCGCGGCGGATTTCGATCGTCTCACGGAAGCCCTATCCAAAGCTGGCTTTCGCGTCGTGCGGCCGCAGCCGCGCGGCGCCGAAGAAAGCCGTGGGCCGATGCACGGGCTGTCGCTGCACGATTTGGCCCGTGATGTTGCGGCCGTGATTGCCCACGAGGGCGGCGGGCCCGCGGTGATTGTCGGGCACGCCTTTGGCAGTTGGGTCGCGCGGATGGTTGCGGTCGATTATCCCGAGCTTGTGCGCGGCGTGGTCATGGTTGCCGCCGCGGCAAAAGCTTATCCGGCGGGATTTTCCGGTGCGAAGGAATTGTCGGAAGCGGTACGAAAATCCGGTGACGGCGCGCTTTCGGACGATGAGCGGCTGCATTATCTGCAACAGGCTTTCTTTGCGCCGGGAAACGATCCCAGCATTTGGTTGGAAGGCTGGTACCCGCAAACGGATGAGGCGCAATCGGCGGCCGGCCGTGCCACTCGACAATCGGAATGGTGGTCGGGTGGGCGGGCGCCGCTTCTCGATGTGCAGGGCGCGCTCGATCCCTTCAAGCCGCGCCAGATGATGAATGAGATGCGCGAGGAATGCGGTGAACGCGCATCCGTCATTGTGATACCGAATGCCAGCCACGCCTTGCTGCCGGAGCAGCCGGAAGCGGTTGCGGACGCGATCACTGCCTGGATCGGTAAATTACCGCGATAAGATCGTTACGGTGGCGGCTTCCGGTGCAGTAGACTGAGCGCCACCAACGCCGACAGGCTCAGCGCGGAAGAGACGATCAGAACCTTGATGCCGATCAGGTCGATCAACAGGCCGAACGCCAGCGGCGCGATCGCTTGCGCCATCCGCGCGGGCGCGCCGATCAGGCCGAGGCGATAGCCATAGTCCTTCGGCCCGAAAATCGCGAGCGGCAGCGTGCCGCGTGCGATCGTCAAAATGCCGTTGCCCATTCCGAAAAAGATCGCAAACGCCCCCGCCGCCGCCCCACCGGCGAGCGTGAGGATCGCAGCCCCGATCGGATGCGTTATGCAGGCGAGCCGGGTCGAGACCAGCGGGTGATAGCGGCTGAGGAAACTCGCCTCTATGATCCGCGCGAACACTTGCGCCGGGCCGAACAAAGCGCTGGCCGCGATTGCTTCAACCGCCGTGGCGCCACCGCTTTCGAGGATTCGCGGCATATGCGCGGCCATCGCGCCGGTGACCGTCCAGGCGGCGGCGAAGGTGAAGGCGAGCAGGATCATCGTGCGATCGATCGGAATATGCGGCTTGATCGCGGTGGCGGCGGATTCCTTGATGGCTGTCACCGCCGGCAGCATGAAAAAATTGAGCGGCAGGCCGATCAGAAGATGCGCCGCCGCCCACGCAAAACACGTGTTCCGCCAGCCGATGCTTTCCAGCCCCAACGCCGTCAGCGGCCAACCGACCGTCGAGGCAAAGCCCGCCAGCAGCGTAATTCCAGTAATCGGACGGCGAGCGGCATTGCCAAAGATACGTCCGAGCGCGGCGAAGGCCGCGTCGTAGAGGCCCATGCCCATGCCGATTCCGAGTAAAATCCAGGCGAGGACCAGAAGCGGGATCGAACCGGAGAGGCCGAGCAGCACCAGGCCTCCCGCGATCGTCAGGTTGGAGGTACACAACACGGGCCGGCCGCCAAACAGGTCGATCTGCCGGCCGATGCGGGGCCCGAGCAACGCCGAGATCACGAGCGCCGCCGAGAAGGCGGCGAAAATCCAGTTGGCGGACATGCCGAGGTCGCGCCCGATCGGATCGGCGAGGATCGCCGGCAAATAATAGCTCGACGCCCACGCCAGCGTCTGCGTGGTGCCGAGCGCCAGGATGATCGGGAGTTGGCGACTATTCATACGTCAGCCGCCATATGGTCTTGGCCTCACTGGCATCCGCACCTTGTCTGACCGCCCTGCTTGGCATTTGCATCCGCTGAGCAACAGGCGTCAACCTCCGGCAGCGCAAGGCTGCCGCAGTATTTATTTGCATCGTGGCCGGTCGAACGATTGCAGACGCCCGTTTCGGGTAGTTCAAGTTCTACTCGTTCTGCGCCCTCACGGTCCCCGGCGAGTTCGGCGGCAATCGAGCGAACCTGTTCATATCCCGTGATCATCAGAAAAGTGGGCGCGCGCCCGTAGGACTTTATGCCGGCGAAATAGAATCCAGGCTCGGCTTGCGCCAATTCCCGTGCGCCATGCGGCCGCACGGTGCCGCAACTATGTTCGTTCGGATCGATCAATGGCGCCAGCGCGACGGGGCACTCGATGGCCGGATCGAGCTCAATGCGTAGTTCGCGCACAAAATCCAGATTGGGCCGAAAGCCCGTCGCGACGATGAGTTCATCGACCGTGACCTGACGACCACAGCAACCAGAGCCCGTGCTGATGACAAAGCGAGGGCCCTTGGCGCTCAGATGCGAAACACGGAATCCGCTTTCTACTTTTATCCTGCCGGCTGCGATCAACGCAGCAAAAGCCATGCCGAGTTCGCCACGGGCCACGAGCTTGTCATTGATGCCACCGCCAAAGGCCTTTGCCGGATCGTTGCCGCGCAATAGCCAGATTGGTCTGGTGTCCGGTGCTTGTTCTGCGAGCCGTACCAGATCGGACAGAGTTCCAATCGCCGAATGTCCGGCGCCCAGTACAGCGATCGTTTTCCCGGCATAGCGCGCACGGTCTTTTCCCAGCACGTCCGGCATTCCGTAGACGATTCTGCTCGCGGCCTCGGTCTCGCCAATAGCAGGGAGGCCGTTGGCCCCGGCCGGATTTGGCGATTGCCATGTACCGGATGCGTCGATGACGGCTTCGGCCCTCACAACTCTTAGGCCATGACCGTTCTGGTAACGAATTTCGAACGGTGCGGCCTCGCGGCCTTTGGTTGTGAGCTTGTCGAATCCGACGCGGCTTATATCGATGACGCGGCTCGACATGTGGATGTGGGTCGCGAGAGTTGTCTTGGTCGCGAGTGGTTCGAGGTAGCGCTCAACCAATTCTGCGCCGAGCGGATATCGATCTGGCTCGGGAGAATTCCAGCCGGTTGGCGCCAGCAAGCGCGCAGCTGCGCGATCGATGTTGTACTCCCAGGGGGAGAATAGCTGGACATGGCCCCATTGGCGCACCGAATGCGCAATGTCTGCGCCGGCTTCCAGCACGATCGGCCGAAGACCGCGCTCCAGAATATGCGCGGCTGCGGCGAGACCGACCGGCCCGGCTCCGATGATTGCGACCGTTTTGGCTTTGGCCATAGTCTCCTCCTATGATACTAGAAATATCGAATTTATAGCGATGCAAAAGCTACGCCGCCTGGGTATCGTTATCCTCCGCGGCATCGGCGCAGCATTCGGCGACCAGAAAATCCACCAGCCCTCGCATTACGTCGTAATTGGCGTGACAGACCAAGGTGGTGGAATCCCTGACTTGATTGACCAGTCCGACCACCACAAGCGTTTTGATGTGGTGGGACAGCGTGGAGGGCGCGATTTTCAGCTTGTCCTGCAAGCGGCCCACAGCAAGCCCCGCGTCTCCGGCGCGAACAAGCGCGCGGTAAATCTTGAGCCGGGTAGGATTACCCAGGGCTTCGAGATGGGCGGCGGCGTCATCCAGCTTCATGACGGTATGGTTCTCGATTCGTGGGTTATTGTCAACTATATTTCTAGTTATATCGAAATAATAGCGAGGTCTGCGCTTGACCGCGGGGAATTATATCCATAAATCTCGATATATGGAATCTGAAAATATCGTCCCCGCCTTGGCGGCGCTTGCGCAATCGACGCGGCTCGATGTGTTTCGCCTCTTGGTCAGGCATGAGCCGGAAGGACTGGCGGCCGGCGAGATCGCGCGATCGCTGGCGATCCCGCAAAACACCATGTCGTCGCATCTTTCGGTGTTGTCGCGCGCCGGACTTGTGTCGGCGCGCCGGTTCGGCCGTTCGATTGTCTATCGCGCCGATCTCGCCTGCTTGCGCGCCGTGGTGCTGTTCATGCTCCGGGATTGCTGCGAAGGCCGCCCCGAAATCTGCGCGCCCTTGATCGAAGACCTCACGCCGTGCTGTTCGCCTAAGCCAAAAAAGAGGAAGGCCTATGTCTGAGCCACTATCTCAGTCCATGTCTAACCGGATTTACAACGTTCTTTTTCTCTGCACGGGCAACAGCGCCCGCTCGATTTTGGCGGAAGCGATTTTGCGTAAAGATGGGCGCGGGAATTTTCGCGCCTTCTCCGCCGGCAGCCAGCCCAAGGGCGCGGTCAATCCGCATGCGATCCGGGTATTGGAGAAACTCGATTACCCCATCGAAGGCTTGCGCTCAAAGAGCTGGGAAGAGTTTGCCGGGGTCGATGCGCCTCGAATGGATTTCGTTTTTACGGTTTGCGACAACGCCGCCGGCGAGGCGTGTCCGGTCTGGCCGGGGCAACCGATGTCGGCGCATTGGGGCATCGAAGATCCAGCCGAGGCCACGGGCACGGATATCGAAAAGGAAGCAGCCTTTGTCACGGCCTTCCGTTATATGAAAAATCGCATCGGAACATTCACAAGCCTGCCGTTGCAAAGTATCGACCGCCTTTCGCTTGCCACCAGGCTGCGCGAGATTGGCCGCGGCGCGGGAGCGACCTCGGGTGAAGGGAAGGCGAGCTGATGGTCGGCTTCGATTTGCCGCGCCGGCTCGTCGCCGAAGCGCTCGGCACCGCGTTGTTGGTTGCAACCGTCGTCGGCTCCGGCATCATGGCTGAGCGCCTCACCCAAGATGTCGCGCTGGCGCTGCTCGGCAATACGCTGCCCACAGGCGCCATTCTGGTGGTTTTGATCAGCATTCTCGGGCCCATATCGGGCGCGCATTTCAACCCGGCCGTGACCGTGATCTTCACGCTCAAGCGCGAACTGAGCCCGCGCGAGGCGCTGAATTATATCTTTGCGCAAATCGCGGGCGGCATCGCCGGCACTGTTATCGCGCATCTGATGTTTACCTTGCCTGTCATCGAGGCGTCGCTGAAAATACGCAGCGGCGGCGCGCAATGGTTAGCGGAGGGCGTCGCCGCCTTCGGCCTCGTGACGACGATTCTGGCGGGACTCAAATTCAACCGGCCGGCCATTCCCTGGCTGGTCGGCCTTTACATCACGGCGGCCTATTGGTTCACCTCCTCGACCTCGTTTGCGAATCCCGCCGTTGCCATCGCGAGATCGCTGACCAATACATTTTCAGGGATTAGGCCCCTTGATCTGCCGGGCTTCATCGCCGCCGAACTCGCCGGCGCGGTCATAGCGCTGATGTTGATGAATTGGCTGTTATGGCCCGAGATAAAGGCGTCAGGTGTAAGCGCAAAAGAGGTCCAGGCATGAGCGTCACGATCTATCACAATCCCTCCTGCGGCACTTCGCGCAATACGCTGGCGATGATCCGCCAAAGCGGTGAGGAGCCTAAGATCATCGAATATCTCAAGACGCCGCCTGATCGCGCGCGTCTGATCGAATTGGCCCAAGCGATGGGCATTTCGATTCGCGCGTTGTTGCGCGAGAAAGGAACGCCTTATGCGGAGCTAGGGCTCGCCGATCCCAAATGGAGCGATGAGGAATTGATCGATTTCATGCTCAAGCACCCCATCCTTATCAACCGTCCGATCGTGGTGACGGTGAAGGGCACGCGGCTCTGCCGGCCCTCGGAAATGGTGCTCGGTCTCCTGGAGAAGCCAGTGATTTCCTTCGTGAAAGAAGACGGCGAGCGCATCACGCGTACCTAAAGTGAGAATGTAACAATAGGACTTGCCGGCTCAGACCTTTCTGAAAGTCATCATTTCAGAGCGCCGGAACCACCCGTTTTCGGGCCAAACGTAGATGCAGTTGCAAGTGAATTGCAATAATTGCCTGTTTCCTGCATTCTCTAAAAATGGATGCTCAAACCCCTGAATTACCCCGGAATTCCTCGCCCGGGCCGACCGGCGGGAAGGCTTGGCGACGAGCGCGCGGCGTGCCGTCGCTTTCGGAATCGTTCGCCTCGGTGACAACAGTCAGAAAAGGCCCCTTCTGGCGCAAGCTTCTGGCGTTTCTCGGCCCCGGTTATCTCGTGGCGGTCGGTTATATGGATCCCGGCAATTGGGCGACATCGCTCGCCGGCGGTTCCAAATTCGGTTACGCGCTCTTAAGCGTGGCGTTGCTCTCCAATGCCATGGCGATCGTTTTGCAATCGCTGTGCGCGCGGCTTGGGGTTGGCGCCGGGCGCGATCTCGCGCAAGCCTGCCGCGATTCATTCCCGCGTTGGGTATCGTTGCCGCTGTGGCTCTCGGCCGAATTGGCGATCACGGCAACCGATCTGGCCGAAGTCATCGGCACCGCGATCGGACTCAACCTCCTGTTTCATATTCCGCTCGGGGTCGGCGTCGTGCTCACCGCGGCGGATGTGTTCTTGATCCTCGCGCTGCAAGCCTTCGGCTTTCGCTGGATCGAAGCCTTTGTGGTGGCGATGTTAGGGGTGATCGCGGCGTGCTTTGCGATGCAGATTGCGCTTGCCGATCCCGATTGGGGCGCGGTGCTCGAAGGGTTCGTGCCGAAGAGCGCGATCCTCGCCAATCCCGAGATGCTTTATCTCGCGCTCGGCATTATTGGCGCTACCGTCATGCCGCATAATCTCTATCTGCATTCGGGACTGGTGCAGACGCGTTTTGTCGGCGAGGATAAGTCAGAGAAGCGCGAGGCGATCAAGCTTGCGACCATCGATTCCTCGATCGCGCTGTGTCTTGCGCTCACGATCAACGCCTCGATTTTGATTCTGGCGGCGGCGACGTTTCATCGGACGGGGCGCGTCGATGTCGCCGAACTCGATCAGGCGCATGCCTTTCTCGCCCCGCTCCTCGGCTCGACCCTGGCGCCGACCTTGTTTGCGGTCGCGCTGCTTTGTTGCGGCCTGAACTCCACCATCACCGCGACTTTGTCCGGCCAGATCGTGATGGAAGGGTTTTTGCGCCTGCGCATCGCGCCATGGCTCAGGCGTCTGGTGACGCGGATGATCGCGATCGTGCCGGCGGTCGTGGTGACGCTTTGGGCCGGCGAAAAGGCCACCGGAAAGCTCCTGATCCTGAGCCAAGTCGTGCTCAGCCTGCAATTGCCCTTTGCCGTCGTGCCGCTCGTGATGTTTACCGCAAGCCGCCACAAAATGGGCGATCTCGTCGCCCCGCGCTGGCTAAGTGTGCTCGCGGCGGCGACGGCCGCTTTCATCATCGCGCTGAATGCGAAACTGGTGTGGGAGTTTTGGGTAGGGTGAATTATTGCAAGCCCGCAGTTGCGGTTTCCCCCATGCCGTCATCGCGAGCGTAAGCGAGGCGATCCAGTTCGTGCCAAGACCCATGCGCTGGATCGCGTCGGAGCTCGCGCTCCTCGCGATGACGACGCGCTCCTCAATCCTGCGGCTCGGTCAGCGTTTCGCCTGACGCATCGACGCGAATCCAGCCCGAGGGCGCCAGTCGCTGCTGCGGCAGGAAGCGGCCTTTATAATCCATCTTCTTCGAGCCTTCGATCCAGTAGCCGAGATAGACGTAAGGCAGCCCCTGCCGTCTGGCGCGCGCAATATGGTCAAGGATCATGAAGGTGCCGAGCGAACGGCTCTCCTCGGACGGCTCGAAGAACGAATACAC
>DATGJS010000324.1:0-17344 GCA_035295025.1 Bradyrhizobium sp. | reverse complement strand
CCTCCAGCGCCTCGCGTGGCGACATTTCATCCGGATGCAATACTTTGACGGCCTCCACGAGTTTCTCGGCTTCGCTTGGCGGCGCAGGCTCAACGGCGGCGCGCGAGGGCACGGCGAACAGCGGCAAATCATCGGCGAGCGCGCGCGCCGTTTGACCGCGATCCTGCGCCTCGAGTTTTCCGAGCACCGATTTTGCGCGCGCGATGACGGAAGCGGGTAACCCTGCGAGCTTGGCGACCTGAATGCCGTAAGAACGATCCGCCGAACCTGGCAGAACCTCATGCAGGAACACGACGTTGCCCTGCCATTCCTTGACGCGGACGGTGGCGTTGAACAGCCGCGGCAGCTTCGCTGACAGCGCGGTGAGTTCGTGGTAATGGGTCGCAAACAGCGCGCGACAGCGATTGGCCTCATGCAGATGCTCGATCGCGGCCCAGGCAATCGAGAGACCATCGAAGGTCGCCGTGCCCCGGCCGATCTCGTCGAGAATCACGAGCGAACGTTCGCCCGCTTGATTGAGGATGACGGCCGTCTCCACCATCTCCACCATGAAGGTGGAGCGGCCGCGCGCCAGATCGTCCGCCGCGCCCACCCGCGAAAACAACCGATCGACAATGCCGATCCGCGCCCGTGACGCCGGCACGAACGAGCCTGCCTGCGCGAGCAATGCGATTAGCGCGTTTTGGCGCAGGAAGGTCGATTTGCCCGCCATGTTCGGCCCAGTGAGCAGCCAGATCTGGCCGGCCCCATGCGCCGGCCCAGGAGACAGATCGCAGGCGTTGGCGATGAAAGGCTGGCCGTCGCGCTTCAAGGCTTGTTCGACCACCGGATGGCGGCCGCCTTCGATGGCAAAGGCGAGCGAGCCATCGACCTCAGGGCGGACATAATTGTCGTCGGTGGCGCGCTTGGCGAGCGCGGCGGTGACATCAAGGACGGCAAAAGCATGAGCGGCGGCGCGCAAATCCTCGCTTGCGGCCACAGCCATCACACAGAGCCGCTCGAAAATTTCCAATTCCAGCGCCAGCGCGCGATCGCCGGCACTGGCAATTTTTGCCTCGATCTCGCCGAGTTCGGAAGTAGTGAAGCGAATTTGTCCCGCGAGCGTCTGGCGGTGAATGAAGGTCGCGTTCAAGGGCTGCGACATCAGCCTGTCGCCATGCTGCGCCGTGACCTCGACAAAATAGCCAAGCACATTGTTGTGGCGAATCTTCAGACCCTTGACGGCGGTCAACTCCGCATAGCGTGCCTGCATCGCGGCGACGACCAATCGCGAGGCGTCGCGCAAATTACGCGCTTCATCGAGCGCCGGTTCATAACCTTCACGGACGAAGCCACCGTCGCGCTTGAGCAGCGGCAATTGTTCGGCCAGCGCGCGGTCGAATTCGCGCGCAAGATCGCGCGATGGACGGCGCAGCGCGACGATGACGGCGGCGATCTCCTGGGGCGGCTGCGCCATCGCAGCCAATTGTGAAAGCGCCTGGTCCGCTGCGAGGATCGCGTCGCGCAAGCCTGCAAGATCGCGCGGGCCGCCACGGCCGAGCGACAAACGCGCCAATGCGCGCGACAGATCGGGTGCGGCACGCAACGTGGCGCGAACCTCCTCGCGCACGCCGCTATCCGCCACAAAGGCGGCAACAGCATCGAGCCGCCGTGCGATTGCCGCGCTGTCGGTGAGCGGCGAGGCCAGCCGTTGCGCCAGAAGGCGCGAACCCGCCGAGGTCACGGTCGAGTCGATCGCATCGAGCAACGAGCCGCGCCGTTCGCCGGAAAGCGTGCGCGTCAGTTCGAGATTGGCGCGGGTGGCCGGGTCGATCGCCATGATGGCGCCGGCCGCCTCGCGCACGGGCGGCGACAGCGGCGGACGTTTTCCGACCTGGGTGCGGTCGATATAGGTGACGGCGGCAGCAGCAGCCGTTGCTTCCAGCCGTGACATCACCGACAATCCATCCATGGTGGCGACCGCGAAATAATCGCAGAGCCGCCGCTCGGCGGAGGCACTATCGAAAACATCGCGGGTCAGCGGCGTCACCGCCGGCCAGTCGCGCAAAATGGATCCGATGTCGGCATCGCCATAGAGCGCGTCGGTGACGATGATCTCGTTGGGATTGATGCGCGCGAGCGTTGCCGCGAGTTCGCCGCTCGCGCACTCCGTGACCATGAAATCGGACGTGGAAATATCGATCCAGGCAAGCCCAATCCGCTCCGCGCCGCTTGAGCCGCGCAGCCGCGCCATCGCCAGCAGAAAATTATGGGCGTTGGCCTCAAGCAGCGTGTCTTCGGTCAAGGTCCCCGGCGTCACCAGCCGCACGACATCGCGGCGCACCACGCTTTTGGCGCCACGCGCCCGCGCGGCGGCCGGGTCTTCCATCTGCTCGCACACCGCCACCCGGTGGCCCTGCGCGATCAGGCGGTGCAGATAATCGTCCGAGCGTTCCACCGGCACGCCGCACATCGGAATGTCCGCGCCCTGGTGCTTGCCGCGTTTGGTCAACATGATGCCGAGCGCGCGGGAGGCGATTTCGGCGTCCTCAAAAAACAGCTCGTAGAAATCGCCCATCCGGTAAAACAGCAAGAGACCCGGATTGGCCGCCTTGATCTCCAGATATTGTTCCATCATCGGCGTGACGCGCGCGGCCACCTCCATGGCGGGCTCGGCGGCGTGGGAAGTGGGAAATGTCGGCTGGATGGTCATTAAAGCGTTTTCAAGTGAAGTGGATACCGGTTCGCGTAAAGAAAACGCGTCAAAATGGGGAATTTGGAGTTCGGTTCTGATCCATCAGAACCGAACTCCAGCGGCGGAAACTACCTAATATTGGCAACCGATCCTACGGCTTTGCCGCTTCTATGCGCCTTTTCCACGACTCGGATTGAAAACCCGGACTTTTCCCGGCATGGCCGACCCCACGCCAAAGTAGCGATAGGCGAAAAGCGATCAATTGACCTGTTCCATCGCCGCTCCTAAAACTCGGCATCGTTCGAGGACGAACGGCGCAAGGAGAGACCGATGGGCGACGTATATGTATGTGACGCGGTGCGGACCCCGATCGGCCGTTTTGGCGGTTCGCTTGCCAAGGTCCGCACTGATGATCTGGCGGCAGCGCCTATCAAGGCGTTGATGGCAAAACATCCCAACCTCGATTGGTCGGAGGTCGATGAGGTCTATTACGGCTGCGCCAACCAAGCGGGCGAAGACAACCGCAATGTCGCGCGGATGGCGCTGTTGCTCGCCGGCATGCCGGAGTCGGTTCCCGGCCAGACTCTCAATCGCCTCTGCGCCTCGGGGCTGGACGCGGTCGGCGCGGGAGGCCGTGCGATCCGTGCCGGCGAAATCGATCTGGCGATTGCCGGCGGCGTGGAATCCATGACGCGGGCGCCCTTCGTGATGGGCAAGGCGGCGGAAGCGTTTTCACGCGCGGCGGATATTTTCGACACCACGATCGGCTGGCGCTTCATCAACCCCTTGATGAAAGCGCAATATGGCGTCGATGCGATGCCGGAAACCGGCGAAAACGTCGCCGAGGAGTTTCAAGTGTCGCGCGCCGATCAGGATGCGTTCGCGATCCGCTCGCAGCAGCGCGCCGGCAAGGCCATCGCGGCCGGCTATTTCACCGAGGAAATCGTTGCCGTTTCGGTTCCCGGCGGCAAGGCCGGTCCCATCACGGTGGACAAGGACGAACATCCACGTCCCGAGACCACGCTTGAGGGCCTCGCCAAGTTAAAACCGATCGTGCGCAATCCGGGCACAGTGACGGCGGGCAACGCCTCGGGCGTCAATGACGGCGCCGCCGCCATGATCCTGGCCTCGGAAGCCGCCGTGAAAAAACATGGCTTGACCCCGCGGGCGCGAATCCTGGGCCTTGCATCGGCCGCCGTGCCGCCGCGCATCATGGGCATTGGGCCGGTGCCGGCGACCCGAAAGCTGATGGAACGGCTGGACTTGAAAATCACCGATTTCGATTTGATCGAGCTCAATGAAGCCTTTGCGAGCCAGGGCATCGCTTGTCTGCGCCAGCTCGGCGTTTCGGAAGACGCCGATTTCGTCAATCCGCATGGCGGCGCCATTGCGCTTGGTCATCCGCTTGGCATGAGCGGCGCGCGGCTCGTGATCACCGCCGTGCATGGCATGGAGAAACGTGGCGGCAAGCGCGCGTTGGCGACGATGTGTGTCGGCGTCGGCCAAGGCGTCGCGATGGCGATCGAGAAATTGAATTGAGATTTTTTGTCATTCCGGGATGCGCCCTCTTGGGCGCAGGCCCGGAAGCCATACTCCCTGTCGTGGTTATGGATTCCGGGCTCGCTCGTTTCACTCGCGCCCCGGAATGACGATTTTCAGTGGAGATCACATGACACTCACCTACCCCATCGCCAGCAACAAAGCCCATCCGGCGCGGCTATCGCCGGATTACAAAAGCACCGTGAAGCGCTCGCCCTCGAAGCCGCTGATCATCATGCGCCACACGTTGTCGGAATTGACCGGCCCGGTCTATGGCCATGAGACGGTGCGCGCGGGCGATAGCGACCTCACCACCCAACACAAAAGCGAGCCGATCGGCGAACGCATCATCGTGCATGGCCATGTGCGCGATGAAGACGGACGCGGCGTGCCCGAGACGCTGGTTGAAATCTGGCAAGCCAATGCCTGCGGACGTTATATTCACGTGCGCGATCAGCATCCGGCACCGCTCGATCCGAATTTCACCGGCGCCGGCCGCGCGCAAACCGACAACAACGGCTATTACCGCTTTGTCACCGTCAAGCCCGGCGCCTATCCCTGGGGCAACCATCACAATGCCTGGCGGCCCGCCCATATTCATTTCTCGGTGTTCGGCCATGCCTTCGTGTCGCGACTGGTGACGCAAATGTATTTCCCCGGCGATCCGCTCTTTCCGTTCGACCCGATCTTCAATGCGGTCACGGACGAAAAGGCGCGCGCGCGGATGGTTTCCTCCTTCGACCTCGACAACACCAAGCCGGAATGGGCGCTGTGCTACCGCTTCGATCTCGTACTGCGCGGCCGCAACGCCACCCCGATGGAGACGAAATAGTGGACGAAACGAAGCCTGAAGGAATTACGCCATCGCAAACCGTAGGTCCCTTCTTCGCCTATGGACTGAATCCAACCGGCCGCTATGAGTGGAACGACGCCTTCACGAACAACCTCGTCACTCCTGATGCGACCGGCGAACGGATTCGAATCGAAGGGCGGGTGTTCGACGGCGACGGGCAAGCCGTGCCCGATTGCATGCTGGAAATCTGGCAGGCGGACGCGCAAGGCCGCTTCGCCGATCCTAAGGACAAGCGCGCGCTGCCCAATTCCAAATTTAGAGGATTCGGCCGCTGCGGCACCGATGCGAATGGCGCATACGCATTCGATACGATCAAACCGGGTTCGGTTCCCGACCCCGCCGGCAAGCCGCAGGCGCCGCATATTTTGGTCGTGATTTTCGCCCGCGGCATGCTCTTGCACAATTACACGCGAATCTATCTCGAGGGCGAGGCGGCGAACGCTTCCGACCCCGTGATGGCGCAGGTGCCGGCCGACCGCCGCAAAACGCTGATCGCCACGCGCGAATCAGGCGCCGCCGCCGTCTATCGTTTCGACATTCACCTTCAGGGTGATAACGAAACCGTGTTCTTTGATGTTTAAAATTACTCCATCACCGCGTGTTCCGGTGCCGCCTGTTTGCGCAGCACGGCCTTGGATGAGCCGATCATCAAAGCGAGCGGGATCGTGCACAGCGTGAACAACATCACCATCTGAAAGTCTTGCGAAAATGCGATGATCTGCGCCTGCAAACCCAGCATCGCATCGGCGAGCGCGCGCCCGGTATCGGTTGTGAGATCGATCATACGGCTGACATCCGGCATCTGCATCGCGTGATTGAACGGCGTAACGTGCTCGTTCAGCACCGCATAGACGCGGCGGCCGCCCTCGGTCAGTTGCGCGATCACGACCGAAATCCCGATCGAGCTTGCGACATTGCGCAAGAGCGTGAGCATCGAGGTGCCGTCGGTACGCAAATGATTGGGCAAGGTCAGGAACGCCACCGTGGAGAGCGGCACGAAGACGAGGCCAAAGCCAAACCCTTGTACGATGCTTAACGTGACGATCTCGGGCACGCCGGTCTGATCGGTCCACCCGGTCATGTAAAACAGCGACAGGCAGGTCAGGCTGAGGCCCGAGACGATCAGCATGCGGGCCTCGACGTACCGCATCAAGCGCCCGACCAGCATCATCGCAACGAAGGTACCGCAGCCGCGGCTTGCGAGCAGCAGGCCCGCGGTGATGATGGGATAACCGATCACGTTTTGAAGATAAGGCGAGGCCAGCGCCATGGTCGAGAACAGCACGAGCCCCATCACCGCCATGAACACGCAGCCGCCGATGAAGTTGCGGTCCTTGAAGATCGCAAATTGAATGAACGGCCGGCTCGTCGTCAGCGAGTGGGCGAAGAAATAGTAGAAGCCTGAGATCGAGACGATGATCTCGGCGATGACCTCGTTGGATTCAAGCCAGCCGAGCTGCTCGCCGCGATCGAGCGCCACCTGCATCGCGCCGATGCCGATGGCGAGCGCGGCAAATCCGAACCAGTCGAAGCGCAGATCGCGATCCGCTTTGGTTTCATCCATGAAGACCAAAAGGCCGAGCACGGTGACGATGCCGAACGGCAGGTTCACGAAGAAAACCCAGTGCCAGGAATAGGTTTCGGTCAGCCACGCCCCCAGTGAAGGACCCATGATCGGCCCCATCATCACGCCCATGCCCCAGATCGACATCGCTTTGGCGCGCTCATGCAGCGCGTAGGAATCCAGCATCACGGCTTGAGAGAGCGGCACCAAGGCCGCGCCGAACATGCCTTGCAGCAGGCGAAACAGCACCATCTGATCGATGTCCCGCGCCAGACCGCACAACACGGAGGCGAAGGTAAAGCCGGCCGAACACAGGATGAAAACGCGCTTGCGGCCGAAACGGTTGGCGATCCAGCCCACCGGCGCCGTCATGATGGCGGCCGCGACGATGTAGGAAGTCAGCACCCAATTGATCTGGTCCTGCGAGGCGGAAAGCGAGCCTTGCATGTAAGGCAGCGCGACATTGGCAATCGTGGTGTCGAGCGCCTGCATGATGGTGGCGGTCATGGCGCAGATCGTCACCATGTTGCGGCGAAGACCGGGAACGGCGATCGGAGCTGAAGCGGAAGTCGCCATTTGCGGATCAGTCCTGTTTGGAGGCCGCCGATGACAAGCCCAATAACGCCGCCAGCGAGCGGCGATGGCCGGTATCGATGGCGGTATAGGCGCTCATGCCCGCTTTGAGCCTCGCGACCTCTTTGTCGTTGGCGTCGAAATAGATTCGCACCGGCACCCTCTGCACCACTTTGACGAAATTGCCGGTCGCGTTCTGCGGCGGCAGGATCGCAAATTGCGCGCCGGTGCCGGGCGAGAGCGAGCCGATCGTGCCCTTGAAGACATGATCGGGAAACGCATCGACCTCGATTAAGACCGGTTGTCCCACCGCGATATGGGTGAAATCGGATTCCTTCAGATTGGCATCGACCCAGGGCTTTGCGACATCGATGATCGAGAACACGGGCGCGCCCGCCATCACGAAGCGGCCGAGCTGAATCTGATCGACCTGCGTCGCGATCCCATCGATCGGCGCCCGCATCACGGTGTGATCGAGGTTGCGCTCGGCCTGGTCGAGCGCGGCCTTGGCTTGCGCATAGGGCGGAAATTGATCGAGCGGCAAATCGGGATTGCCGAGCAATTGGGTTTTCGCGTTCGACAATTGCTGCTTGAGATATTCGAGCTGCGCCCTTGCGGTGACGAAGGCGTTCGAGGCGTTGTCGAGATCGAGTTGCGAGCCATAGCTGTTCTTGACCAGCGTCGATTTGCGCTCGACGTCGCGTTGCTTCAAATCGACCGCCTGCTGCGCCAATTGTTCCATGTCGCCGTAAATCCCGATGTTGGCGGCGAGGTTGTCATAGGTGGTGTGCGCCTGATCGAGCGCGGCCTTGGCCTGCGCCACCGCCAAGCGGAACGGCACCGGATCGATCTCGAACAGGACGTCGCCGGCCTGCATTTTCTGGCCTTCGCGCACCACCACCTTTTCGATCTTGCCGGAAATATCCGGCGTGATGAGCACTTTCTGCGCACCGACATAGGCGTCGTCGGTGCCGACATAGCGGCCGCCGCCGAGATAAAAAATCACCCCAGTCAAGAGCGTGGCCAGCGGCAACACCACGAGCAGCAGCGTGCGGCGGTAACGCCGCAAAGCCGCCATCAAGCGGCGGCGCGGCTCGGCGGAGAGCTTGTTTCGGGGCGGTTGGGGACTGGCCTTCTGCTCGGGCGGAAATTTCAGCACGGGATCAGCCATAGCGCTGCTCCTTTCTTCCTGATTCCTCGCCGTCGTTTTGAATCGCGCGGCGCACATTTTCCTTGATCGCTTCCAATTGAGCGAGCAGCCGGTGGGCGTCGGAGGGGTTGATGCCCTCAAGCGCGGTTGCCGTCAGCTCGGAACGAAGGCCGCTTAATTTGCCGAGCAGCGGGCGGGCCGCTTTGCGCAAATAAAGCCGGTTGACGCGGCGGTCGGCCTCGTCGCTGCGCCGCTCGATCCAGCCATTGTCGCAGAGGCGGTCGATCAATCGCGTCAATGTGATCGGCTGCATTTCCATCTGTTCGGCGAGTTCCGATTGTTTGAGGCCTTCGAACCGTTCCACCTTGGCCAGCACCGCCCATTGCGCGCGGGTGATGCCGTAGCGCGCCGCCTGCCGGTCGGCATAGGCGCGCACCAGGCGCTGCAATTCGGCCAGCGTAAACAGGAAATTCAAATCCACCGGCCCGCGGGACATCGCCATCTTCTCCATAAGCTTGCGATATTATAAGCAAGCTTATGAATTTTTCATGATGCGCCCGCCCACAGGCTGACCTGTCGAATTCACATAACCGGCGAGTGCCCTATAACAATCTAAGATTGAATATAAAATAACATGCTGGGCGTTAACCGGTCATGGGATACCCCTCGGATCTTGTTTCCATGACGGCTCACGCGGATTCACAAGGGAGTAACGCCCTCGCTGCGGTCCGGTTTGATCCGCATTGTGGGCGAATCCGCCGCCGATTCGGACGCCGGTCGCACGCCGCCCAAAAACCTGTCTCAGAGGTTTTCTATTTTGCACCGTTGGTATCGGCCAAAGGTCTTTCGAAACAAACGGCTTTCGGATTTCCGGCATATTTGCCGAAATTCGGTATTCGCCGATAACCCTTATGTTCGTAGAATCGAACGGCGCGCACATTGACCAACCGGGTCTCAAGCCACAGTGCCTTGTAACCCAATGCGCGCGCTTCCGCTTCAAGAAACGCGAGAACTGCCGACCCGACGCCGATCGTTCCCGGCCGCGCATACATCCTCTTGACCTCGGCAATCGCTCCCTGCAAAGGGCGGAAAGCTCCACAACCCAGCGCTTCTCCATTACCATCGCGCGCGATTACAAAGCGCGCCCTCGGCGAACGGACATCGTCTGGATCGAACGAAGCCTTGCCACTATCGCCGGTGATGCGCGCCAAAATTTCTGAAAGCTCCTCCAAAAGTACATGCGAATCTGAAGAAGCCGGGTCTTCAATCACAATCTGGATCATTACCTTCCTCGATCGCGACACCGCGAATTGGACAAGTGTCGTGGATATTCGTTACGCTTTATAACCTCCGTCGCGGCCTGACGCGATTTCACAGCAATAAAACGGCGGGAAAGCCGGCACGGGAGCTTATGGTTTTAGAAAAATCGCCACCCGCCTCGGCAGAGCGTTCGCTCAGCCCACGCGCAACTGCACTGATGTTGATGTTGTGCGTAAGCTGGGGCTTCAACCAAGTCGCGGTCAAATTGGCGCTGCCGGATATCCCGCCGCTGGTTAGCGAATGTCAAATCCACTCCACTAGCGCTGGCAGCCTTCTTTTTCGGTGAAACCCTGACCCGCCTTCCCGGACCTTTGGCCCTATCCTTGATGGCCTATCAGGCAGTCTGGGTGGTGGGCCTGACGTTTTTGCTCTGGTGGGCCCTGGTCAAGACCTATTCGGCCAGCAAATTGTCGGCATTTACCTTTATCACCCCTTTGTTTGGCGTCGGGGCTGGCTATCTGATCTTGCATGATACACTGACGGCGGCATTCGGAGTCGCGGCCCTCCTTGTCATTGCTGGGCTTTTTCTGGTTAACCGGCCGGGATCAGGGGCGGCTTTTGCCACGGATCCATTGCTGAATGTCACCGAAACCTGATATCTGAGGCACCATGAATGTCGCGATGACTGACGAACTTCGGAAAGTGGGCGCAAGCCCGCGCCATCAAACCACCCAAGTCAAAGTCGGCCCCGTCGCCGTCGGCGGCGGCGCGCCGATTGTCGTGCAGTCGATGACCAATACCGACACCGCCGATGTCGAAGGCACGATCGCCCAGGTCGCGGCGCTGTCGCGCGCCGGTTCGGAAATGGTTCGCATCACGGTGGACCGCGAGGAAGCCGCCGCCGCCGTTCCCCATATTCGCGACGGCTTGCGCAAACGCGGCATCCATACGCCCTTGATCGGCGACTTTCATTATATCGGCCACAAGCTGCTCGCCGATTATCCCGCCTGCGCCGATGCGCTCGACAAATACCGCATCAATCCCGGCAATGTCGGCTTCAAGAACAAGCGCGACACGCAATTCGCCGATATCATCGAGATCGCCAACAAGAACAATAAGCCGGTGCGCATCGGCGCCAATTGGGGTTCGCTCGATCAGGAATTGCTCACCAAACTGATGGACGAGAACACAGCGTCATCCCATCCGCGCGACGCGCGCGCGGTGACGCGCGAGGCCATGGTGCAATCGGCGCTGTTGTCGGCGGCGCGCGCCGAAGAGCTTGGCATGCCCAAGAACAAGATCATTCTCTCGGCGAAGGTTTCCGCCGTGCAGGATTTGATCGCGGTGTATCAGGAACTCGCCCGCCGCTCCGATTACGCGATCCATCTCGGCCTCACCGAGGCCGGCATGGGCTCGAAGGGCATCGTCGCCTCATCGGCCGCGCTCGGAATCCTCTTGCAGCAAGGCATCGGTGACACGATTCGGATTTCGCTGACGCCCGAACCCGGTGGCGACCGCACGCTGGAAGTGCAGGTCGCGCAGGAACTCTTGCAAACCATGGGCTTTCGCACCTTCGTGCCGCTGGTCGCGGCCTGCCCCGGCTGCGGCCGCACCACTTCGACCACCTTCCAGGAACTGGCGCGCTCGATCCAGGATTTCATCCGCGACGAAATGCCGAATTGGAAGACGCGCTATCCCGGCGTCGAGGAACTCAATGTCGCGGTCATGGGCTGCATCGTCAACGGCCCCGGCGAATCCAAGCATGCCCATATCGGCATCTCGCTGCCCGGCACCGGCGAAGCCCCGGCCGCGCCCGTGTTCGTCGACGGCAAGAAGTTCCGCACCTTGCGCGGACCGACCATTGCCAGCGAGTTCAAGGCGCTCGTGATCGACTATATCGACCAGCGCTACGGCGCGGGCGCGAAACCGACGGCGGCGGCGGAGTAAATTGCGCCCGCGGTCGCTCCGCCTGATCTCGCTTCGCTTCACCGATTCCGAGCTGGAACGGCGCTATCGCGATGACCGGCTTGGTTTCCGATTCAATGCCATCAGGGTTGCTGCAATCGCCGGCGCGACCATCTGGCTGTTGTTCACGCTGCTGAACAGCTTCACGATTCGTGACCCATCGCAGCCGCTGCTTTTCGTCCGAATCACGGCGGTCGCTGGGTTACTGGCGGTCTTTGCGGCGACCTTCGCGGTCAAGCCCGGGCGATGGGTTGAGCCGGTCGGCTTCGCCTTGCTTGTCGTCAATATCGTCCAGCTTACGCTCGTGCTCGCTTTCATGTCGCCAATGTCATTGCCCTATTATCCGCCGACCGAGATCTATCTCGTTCTGGCAGTTGTTTCATTCGTTCTTTGCGGCGTCTCATTCGTTGAAGGTGTGGTCCTCGCGGCCGGAACGATCTGCCTTTTCCTCTTCTCGGCAATTGTTTTGTGGCCCGAACCGGGCCTGCTTGTTGTTTATCATCTCAACTGGCTGCTGGCCGTGATCGTCGTGGCCGGTGCAAGCTCATATGTGCTCGATCGCACCCAGCACATGGCCTGGCTGCAGAAAATGGACCTCCAAAACGCCGAGGGCCAGGTTCGAACCTTGCTGCACAATGTGCTGCCGCCGTCGATCGCAGCACGCAAGCTCGCCGGCGAGGCTCCGATCGTGGACAACTTTGTTGAGGCCAGCCTGCTGTTTGCGGATGTAGTCGATTTTACCTCACTCTCCGCCCGGCTGGACTCGACGCAAGTGGTTTCCATGCTCGGTGATTTGTTCAGTCGCTTTGACAATATCATTGCCCGGCATGGTCTGGAGAAAATCAAGACGATCGGCGATTGTTACATGGCCGCCGCGGGCATTCCCCATCCCCTTCCCGGCCATCTCCACCGACTGGCACAAGCGGCGCTACAGATGTTGGCCGAGACCAACAACATTCGCGCACCCGACGGCAGCCAGATCGCCATACGGATCGGGATGCACGCAGGTCCTGTGACGGCGGGCGTGATCGGCGAGGCGAAGTTCATTTTCGACGTCTGGGGCGACACCGTGAATACGGCCAGCCGCATGGAGAGCCACGGTGCCGCCGGACGCATCCAAGTCACCGATACAGTTCGCGCGGCGCTCGCGGACGACTATGATTTCGCAGGACCGCACATGATCGACGTGAAGGGCAAGGGACCGACACGCGTCTGGTTCATGCATTTGCCTTCAACCGCAAAACAAGATTAGGAGACTGTCGTCCGGCATCGGCTTCAACAGCGTTGCCGGTCTCGGGAAATCGCATGAAGCGGATTTTAAAAGCCATAATCGAGGCCGGTGTTCGCTCCGAGATGCCCGTGCGGAAGGCCCGCTTCATCAAGGCATGCAATCTGGTAGCCATTATTACGGTGGTCTGGCTGATGGGCATACTTCCCACATTCACTCCGTATCTGCCCGCCACGCGCGGGGTGATTCTTGCGACGGCAGCTTGCGCGCTGGCCCTTTGCTTTACCCCTTTGATAAATTACTTCTGCTTCTATCGATCAGCCCAACTATACGCCCCCACGATTGCAATGGCCACGATTGCATTCAACGCCATACATTTCGGGCACCAAACGTGGAACGACTTGTTATTGCTCGGCGTCATTCTCGTAGCTTTCTACTATGTAGAGTCACTATACCTGTTATTGTGGGTGACGTGCTGCGGCGTGGTGCTCTTTGCCGCCATAGAGGCTTGGTACGCCGTGGGAAATCTGGGATTTCTCGAAAGTCTCGTGCCAGATCATTTCCTAATCACGATAAGAGACGAAACGGTTTATAGCTTGGTTTTCCTGACGATTGCCTTCGCCTACTACAACCGTGCCATTCTCAACTCGACTCAACAGGCGCTCGACAAGGAATCGGCACGCTCGGAATCGCTCCTTCTGAACATCCTGCCGAAATCGATCGCCGAAAGATTGAAGCGCTCGACGGAATTGATCGCCGATCGCGTACCGGAAGTCAGCATCATCTTTGCCGATCTGGTGGGATTTACCGAAATGTCCCGAAAGATGGATGCTGGACAGCTTGTCAGCATGCTGAACGAGATATTTCTCGGTTTCGATCGCGCCGCCAAGCGACTTGGCTTGGAGAAGATCAAGACGATCGGCGACGCCTATATGGTCGTCGCCGGTGTTCCCGAGCCATGCGCGGACCATGTCCAAGCCGCCGCCGAAATGGCTTTGGCCATGCAAATGCACGTCGAAACCTTATCCGCACGGCATCCGGACCTTCAATTGCGGATCGGCATCCACACAGGCCCGGTCGTCGCGGGGGTGATCGGCGAGAACAAGTTCTCCTATGACCTCTGGGGTGACAATGTGAACCTCGCCAGCCGGATGGAAGCTCACGGCCTGCCTGGACGAATCCATGTGTCCGAGGCCTTTGTGCGCGCGGCGCGCGACAAATGGCATTTCGAGGCGCGAGGATCGATCGACGTCAAAGGCCAGGGCCCGATGAATACGTATTTTCTCAGCCGCCCCGCTGTTTCCTAAAGCGCGATGAGATTTGGTCGAATCGTCATCGCGCTTTAGGAATTTGTTTGAGCATGATCTCCGCGCAAACGTCTTTGGCGTTTGTCGCAAGGGAAAACCGCTTCACACCCCGCGATCCGAGTGCGGGGCAGGGATGCCCTAAAGTGTGGTCACCAGACTTGCCGTGACGCCAATTCATTGGGCCTGCGTGCCCTCGGCCTTTGTTTTCGCCTTTGCCTCGGCCGAGCAGGGATTGTCGGCCGAGCAGACATCGCCGATCACCCCGACCGCCTGGATTTCGATCTCGATCCCCGGCCGGGCGAAATTCGTCACGGTGATCAGCGCGCTGCCGGGGTAGTTTCCGTTCTTGAAGAAATCCTTGCGCATCTCCACGAACTTGTCGCCATAGCGCGATTCCTTGATGAAGACCGTCATGGCGACGACATTGTCGAGACTACCGCCGGCGCGTTTCAAGACGCCGTCGATTTGCGCAAACACTTGTTTGACCTGGGCTTCGAAATTATTGGCGATATTGTTGCCCTGGCCGTCCTCGGTCGCGGTCTGTCCGGCGACCCAGACCGTCATGCCGCCTGACGTGATTACGCCCGGCGAAAACGCCCGCGACAACTGAAACGGCGTCTTCTGCATGTATTCGGCAGCCTGTGCCGCCGTTGCAAACCCCATCGCCAACAACGCGGTAACGATGGTTTTCATCTGGGCCTCCCGGCGAGAAACAAAGATGGCAGCGCTACGCGCGAGCTTCATGGCGGCTCCTCAAATATCGATTCCCGAACATTGGCATCGGCCTTGACGGCCGGTGTGACGAACGGCCGAAGCGTAAGATTATGTGAGGTTCGATGTCATGTCAGCCCCCGGGACAAAGCGGATCTGATTTGCTTCGAGGCGATATCTTGTCCTAACCTTGGGAAAGCCATCCATCACGCCTATCGGCAAGGGAGAGAAGCTTGCAACAGCCGCCCGATCATCATCTTGCGCAAATGAACATTGGCCGCATTCGATACGCCATCGACGATCCGCGTATGGCGGATTTCACCAATAATCTGGCTTTGGTGAACGGCATCGCCGAGCGAAGCGAAGGATTCATCTGGCGCTATATCGACGAGAGCGGCAATGCCACGGATACCCGGCCTTATGCCGATCCGCGCATCATCGTCAATTTTTCGGTTTGGGAGAGCGTCGATGCGCTGGAACGCTTTGTCTGGCAGACCGTCCATAAGCGCTTCTACGGCCGTCGCGCCGATTGGTTCGAGCATTTCGACGGGCCAGCCGTCGCGCTGTGGTGGGTGCCGGCCGGCCATCGGCCGAGCGTCGCGGAGGCCGTCGCACGCATCGAACATCTGAAGCAGCATGGTCCAAGCGACCACGCGTTCGATTGGCAAACGGCTTCCGCCCAATTGTGGAAGACGGCGCGTTGCGCACCCTCAGGTCAAGTCGCCTAAGCATGATCAAGCGGCGCACGTTGCTCATTAGTGCCTTGGGTATAGTTATCTTGGGCGGGACGACCGTGGGAATTCAAAAACCTCAGGCCGCCAAGGCTGCCGAGAATTCCCCTTTGGGCAGCTTCGTCGAACTTCCCGGCGTGAAATTGTGGTTCACCGACACCGGCCAAGGCGTGCCGCTCGTTTTGCTCCACGCCAATACCGGCACCAGCGCGGCCTGGGAAAATCAGATCGAAAACTTTTCTCGCGCCGGATACCGCGTCATCGCCTTCGACCGCCGCGGCTGGGGCAAAAGCCTCGCCAATTCCGCCACGGGACCGCAGCCAGGAAGCATTGCCGGCGATCTCGATGCGCTCGCCGACCATCTCAAGCTCGACAAATTCCACTTGCTCGGCGTCGCCGGTGGCGGCTTTGCGGCATTGGACTATGCCGCGTGGCGTCCCGAACGACTGCGAAGCCTGGTGGTCGCGGCAAGCACCGGACAACTCGCCGATCAAGAGATCGCCGATTTCATCGCGCGCCTTGAAATTCCGGGATTGCGGAAATTACCGGCGGTCTACCGGGAGGTCGGGCCCTCCTATCGCGGCGCGAACGTGGACGGCACCCGGCGCTGGATCGAGATCGAGGAGCATGCGCGCCAGCTTGAGGCCCCCAACCAGCCCCTTCGCAGCCCCAACACTTTTACCAAGATCGAAACCATCCCAACGCCCACCCTTGTCATGGCGGCGGATGCCGATCTGCTGGCGCCGCCGGCCTTGATGCGAATTTGGGCTCATCACATCAAAAACCATGAATGGACTGTTGTGGCCGATTCGGGGCACGCGGTCGCATGGGAGCAACCGGAAAGTTTCAACGAAAAAATTCTTGCGTTCATCAGACAACATTGAGGAGAAAACAATGAAAATTCCACGCGTGATGGCGCCGATCGTCGGATCGGCATTGGCGCTGCTGGCCAGCGGCGCGCAAGCCGCGGAGATCAAGCTATTGGCTTCGACCGCCGTGAAAACGACCCTTGAAGAACTCGTCCCGCAATTCGAGAAGGCCACCGGGAACAAAATCGACATTACCTTCGGACCGGCCGCGGCGTTGAAGGTAAAAATCGACGAGGGCGCTCCCTTTGATGTCGCGATTCTCGCCGCCCCGATCACCGACAGTCTCGCCGGAAGTGGCAAGATCGACACCCCGCCCACGACTATCGCGCATTCGGGCATTGGGGTTGCGATTCGTAAAGGCGCGATGAGGCCGGACATCGGCACGACGGAAGCCTTCAAGCAGGCGCTCCTCAATGCCAAATCCATCGGCTTTACGGCCGCGGGCGCCACCGGCGCCTATCTCACGACCTTGTTTGCGAAGCTCGGCATCGCCGAGGCGCTCAAGCCCAAGCTCAAATTGTTGCCGGGCGCGGCCGGCGAAGCGGCCGCATCGGGCGAGGTCGAGATGGGCATGACCCAGATCAGCGAGATTTTACCCTATGCCGGCGCCGAACTTCTGGGGCCGCTGCCGCCGGATATTCAATCCTACACCTACTTCTCCGCGGCGGTGTCAAAGGCGAGCAAAGAGGCCGATGCGGCCAAGGCTTTCGTCAAATTTCTCACCGCCCCCGCAGGTCTGGCGGTGATCAAGGCCAAGGGTTTGGAGCCGGGTTAAGCTGCTTGGACCGCGGCTGGAAGAGGCCGTCATCGCGAGGAGCTGAAAGCGACGAAGCGATCCAGTCTTGTTTGCGAGTCTGGATCGCTTCGTGTCCGCTCGCGATGACAATAAGGTCTTGACAGCTTTTCTCAGCGTCACCTGA
>DATGJS010000323.1:0-7534 GCA_035295025.1 Bradyrhizobium sp. | reverse complement strand
CAAAATACGAATTCGATGGACTTCGGAGCCCGGCGAGCGCCTAGTTCTGGACATCACCGCGCTGCCTTTGGCCGATATCGGTGACTGAGAGTCCGGTAACGCTCCCGCCTAACCTTGGAGGGAAGCAATATGACGTGGTTTCTCAATAAATCTCCGACACTGTACGAGCGCCTCGCTGAAGAAAAGAAGCGGCTTGAAATGCAGTTGGATCACCTTGGAGAGGGATCGGTGCGCGACAAGCTTTTAGACAAGATTCGCCAACTCGACGTCGCCGCGCATATCAATGAGTGGCTTTCTTCTCCCGGGTTGCGCGCGCCGATATGACCCTCCACGAACCGATATGAACCCCACCGAATTGAGGCCGCCTCGTTTGGCGGCCTCTTTCGTTTTTGAAAGCGCTTGCCGATACCGCGCGGCCTCATTGATTGCCCGCCGGATTATACGGATTGCCGAAAGCCCCCTCCCCGAGCGCCGCCAAGCGAGGTAGCTTTAGGGCGCCTCCTCACCATGAGGGTCATATGACACAGTAAGGTTAGTGTCCCGAGCTTGGCGATGGGGAGCTTTTTTGGACAATTGGCTCGTAGATGAGTTCCTCATTCTGGGAATCTTCCCGTTCCAGAATTGGATGCTCCTGGCGATGGCGATCGTCGCGCTGAGCATTTTTGTGTCGTGGTGGTTCCAACGATAATTTGGGCCTTTCCCAAAATGCTCGCCCATGCTCCCCCAGCCTAGTGGAACCGTGTTCACAAGGCCGCTAGTGGAGTGGATTTGACATTCGCTACCCTATCGCCGCGGATTCGCCATGCGAATGTCAAATCCAAAGCTCCACTAGAAAACTATATTTACTAGTGGTCCTTTGATTCTAACATTTGCATAAGTGCCTGCCTCACCGGGATGCAAATGTTAGAATCGGACCACTAAAGCGCGATGAGATTTGGTTGAATCGTCATCGCGCTTTAATTCTTTGTTTGCGCATGATCTTTTCGGAAAACCGCTTCACACTTTTCCGGATCATGCTCTAGCGGCGCGCCGATTAAAATTCCGCCGCTCCCGAAAAATATCGGTCGGCCATCGCGGCAAATAAATGGTATAATCCCTAACGGTGCCGATCCCGCCCGTCTTCGCCATTCGGGAGATCAGATGCGGCGCGGCTGGATCGCGAGTTGACGATGACCGTTCACGCTCCCAAGCTTCTCACACCGGAAGAATTCGCCTCGCTGATCGAGATTGCGATTACCCCTCAGAATCCGACCGTGCCGCCGCATCATTTGGCGAAGCTCGTCAGCCTCGGTTTTGTCGTCATGACCGCCAGGGGGGCTCTCGTTACGGGCGACGGGCTGGTGCGGATCACCGAGAGCGAATAGATCGCGGCAAAGCGGATGGAGCCCGCAAACCTCCGGCATTGATCCATCGGCCGCTTCACATCGACGGGCAAGGCCCGCGCATCATCGCGCGTTAATTGGCGGTGCCGTTCGCCTTGGCTTTCGATTTGGACGAAGATGCCGATTTGGCCGGCGCGGCTGCCGCATCGCCGCTTCGCACCACACCCCAAGGATCGGCCGGCTGCTTGGCATCGGGAATTTTCTTCAGCGAATCCTTATAGGCTTTGTCGCGCGCCGTCTCGGCGTCTTTTTCCTCCTGCGACTTGGCAGGCTTATTGTCTTGCAGCAGGTTCATCGGAGGAATCTGGGCAAGAGCCGGCGAGGCCGACAACAGGATCACCGCCGCAAGACGCACCGCTTTCATGAAAAACTCCCTGCGTTTTCCCCGGCAATATATCATCGCGCCGCGGCCTGCGCCAAGTGCTTCTGGGTAGAGTGCTTCTGGGGGAGGTCGCGGACAACCGTCACGGGAAGAGCGTGGCGATACGACATTTCTTTTCGAAAGGACTCCGCGCTAAAAGCGCCTCATGCGGCGGACCCTTTTTCCTTTGATCGCGGTGACCAGCGGGGCGTTTGCGCTTTCCGCCTGCGGCCTTGCGGACAGCCGGACACCATTGCCGCTGCCGGAATTCATGCGCGCCAAGCCCATCGTTCCACCGCCGCCCGAACCGCCGCCCGACGTCAAACAGCTCGTCCGCGATCGGTTGGATTCGATCTTCGTCGCCCAATCCAACCCGCAAAATGTGCAGGTCTCGCAGCCACGCCACGAATTGCGCGGGCTTGGCTGGAGCGCCTGCGTCAAGGCCGAACTTACCTCGGCCACCGGAAAGCCGCTCGGCGAGGAAACCTATCGCATCTCGATCAGCGGCGGAATCATCATCGACCGGCGGCGCGCCGAGCCGGAGAATAGCTGCGTCGGCGAAAACTATCAGCCGATCTGAATGAGCATGCGCCGGTCCGACGTGCCTCAAGCCCACTGACCGAGCGTCAGCGCGATCGACATCGTCGCCTCGCGAAGCTCGTCGGCGAGGCGGCGATTCTCGATCGCGCGCGCCAGCACCATGCCGCCGAGGCAAAGCGAGGTAAGCGCCAGCGCCATCTGCCTTGGCGATGGCGAATTCGGCGACGGCGCGTTCGCCGTCTGGCCGGGCGCGGAATTCATGCCCATCGCGGCCGAGGTGATGCCCTGTTCGAAGGTGTCGATCATCATGCGCAGCGCCGCCTCCTGCGCTTCCCGCACCGATTGATCGTTCCGGGAGACGTCGTTGGGCAGGCCGATCAAGGGACAGCTCGCCTCGGCATTCTCGAAATGCTGGCGTGAAAGATAGTCGCGCAACAGCCGGACCGCGCGGTCCGGCGCGCGCTCAGTTCTGGCGATGCCTTCCTGCTTCTCGTTGACGAAGCAACTGATGGCCTCGGCATACAGCTCGCTCTTGCTTTGAAAATAACTGTAGAAGCCGCCGCGCGTCATCCCCGCGCCGGCCATGATCTCGTCGATCGAGGCGGCCGTGAAACCGTGGCGATTGAACAATTGCAGCGCGCTTTGGATGATTTTTTGCCGGACCTGCTCGCGGTGGTGAAGCTGGTTAGCCATGCCCGCCCACCCCTCGAAACAGGGGCCGGGCGCCATCCAACAGCCTATGTTTGTCAACATAGACCTCGATGTTTCCGATAATCGCCACCCGGTGTTTCCCCCACGCCATGTTGAACAACATTGCTTGCCGTCAACCAGTCCAGGACGCTTGAGCCGGGCGATCATTCCATCATCACGAAAATGTAATCGACGATGGTGCGATGCGATAAGCGTAGTCCGAACCTCCTAAGCCTTTTAAATAAAAAGGCTAATTTGAGCAGCGGATTTTAGACACGGCCTTATGGGAACCCAAAACGGTCGCCGCCGGGGCCGACCCGTCAAGGCCCGGTTAACGCTAAGGACCAAATTGGACCTTGGCGCCAACGGGCTATTTGCGGACTCTCCGATAGCCTCATCCCCGTCGGATGCGGAACGGGGCCTTCAGGCCGCGCCGTCTGTTTGCCGCGCGGGAACGGAACATGGTTGGGATTGCGGACAGCAGGGGCGTTTCTCGCACATCGCTTGATGATGCCGCGCGCAAGCCCGCGCGCGCTATCGCGATCTCCTCGCCTCCGTTCGGCATTCAACCGCTGACCGCGATTTCGCGCCAAGCCTGGCAGGCGCTTGCCGAACGCGCCGTTGAGCCCAATGGCTATTATCTGCCGGCATGGGAATTGGCGGTGAACGCATCTGCGCCTGGCCGCACCAAAGTGTCCGCGCTCGGTGCCTGGCACGATGACGCGACGGCGCAAGATCCTCCGGCCGCGCTGATCGGCCTCTTGCCCGTTATCTCCTTGTGGCGCGCCTGCAAGATTCCCCTGCCCGCTTTGGTCAGTGCCAGCCCCTATGGCACGCTTTGCACGCCGCTCCTCGATCGGGCCTTCGCCGAGGAAGCCGCCGCAAGCCTGATGAGAGAGGCCCGCGCGGCCGGCGCGCATGCGCTGATCCTGCGCGACGTGGCGCTCAATGGCGCGGCGATGAAAGCCTTTTCACATGTGCTGCGGCAGGACGGGACGACGCCTTTGTTGTTGCAATCGCACCTGCGCGCCTGCCTCGATGCCAAACGCGCGGCCGACGATCTCCTGCGCGATGCGCTCAGCGCCAAGAAACTGAAGGAGCTGCGGCGCCAACGCAACCGGCTTGCCGAAATCGGCGCGGTGCGCTTCGAGGTCGCGCGCGGCGTGGCCGACATCGGCCGCGCGATCGAGATTTTCCTTAACCTTGAGGCCAGCGGCTGGAAGGCGCGGCGCGGCACCGCGCTCAAACAGAGCGAAGGCGATGCCGATTTCATCCGCCGTGCCACGCAGGGGCTCGCCGAAACCGGCCAATGCGAAATCGTAACGCTTCACGCCGGCGACACGCCGGTTGCGGCGGCGATCGTGCTGCGGCATCAGGACCGCGCCTTCTACTTCAAGCTTGGGATCGACGAGCGTTTTGCGAAATTCTCACCCGGCGTGCAATTGACCCTCGACCTGACGCGGCATCTATGCGCCGATACCGTATTGGCGACCGCCGATTCCACCGCAAGCCCCCATCATCCGATGATCAACCCGATCTGGCGCGGGCGCTTGCGGATCGGCGATGTCATCCTTCCGCTGCGGCGGAACGATCCGACCTTGCCGGTGATCCATGCGGCGATGAAAATGCGGCAAAGCGCGCGCGATGGCGCGCGCCGTATCATTCATCTTTTTCGGGGTCGCTAAAGCGCGATGAGATTGGATGAATCGTCATCGCGCTTTAATTCTTTGATTGAGCATGATCTTTTCGGAAAACCGCTTCACACTTTTCCGGATCATGCTCTAGGTTCGCGCGCGTGTCACGGATCGATATCGAATATCACGCCGTGATATCGAGCAACGATTTCGTCGTATTAGCGTAGGCTTGAATGACCTTCGCATTGGCCGCGAAGCTGTATTTGGCGGTGAGCAATTGGACGAACTGGTCCGCGAGATCGACATTGGGCGCCGCAACCAAGCCGTCCTGATTTGCGAAGGGCGCGCTTGGGTCGGATTGCGCCACAAAGCTCGGTGAAACCGTCGAGACCGTCGCGCTCGTGCCGCCGGGCGTCGAGCCGCTCGATTGATCGACCTGATTGACTTGCAACGGCACAAAGGCCGCGGGAAAACTCGAACCGTTGCTCGAACCGCCGGCGCCTCCCGACGTGCCTGATCCGTTCGCCGCGGGCAACGGGCCGCTCGTGAGAACGTTGGCGATGTTGGTCGCGGCCACGTTCAGACGCAAGCTCGCCGCGGAAAGTCCTGAAGTCGCGATCGAGAGTGTGCTCATAGCCTCTCATTTACAGGGCAAACCACACCGGCTTCTTCACACCATCGGTAAAATGCGATGCTTTGTGTTTTCGGTGCGCTAACCGATTGAGGCCGCCGTCGCTGCGTTCACTTCCGCCGAGACTTGGCGAATGGCGGCGGCGAGCTGCTCGGAGGCTTGCGCGCCCGATACCGCATATTTCTGCGCGAACACGAAAGTCGGCACGCCGGAAATGCCTTTGTCGGAGGCTTCCTTGGCCTGCGCGGAAATCGCCGCGACATCTTCGTCGGTGGCAAGCCGTCGCCTGATGTCCTCGGCATCGAGCCCGCAATCGGCTGCCGCCCGCACCAGTACCTCGATGTCGGTCAAATCGCCGCCATCGCGGAAATAGAGTTCCATCAAGCGCTGTTTCATCTCGGCCGCTTTGCCCTTGGCCTCCGCCCAATGAATCAGGCGATGGCAATCGGTCGTATTCGGTTGCCGTTTGACGAGCTCAGGCCGGTAGGTCAGCCCCTCCTCGCCCGCGGCTGCCACAACCCGCCCGGCGATGCCCTTATACGCATCGACCGAGCCGAATTTGGTGGTGAGATATTCCTCGCGGCTGATGCCCTCGCGCGGCACCCAGGGATTGAGAAAAAACGGCCGCCAATGCACCTCAACCGGAACATCTTGAACCAGCGCCAACGCATTCTCGATCCGGCGCTTTCCGATATAGCACCAGGGGCAGACGACGTCGGATACAATGTCGATGCGAAGCGGTTTGAGCGGGCTCATCGAAAATTGCCTTTCGCAAGTCAGAGGACCCAGAGATAAGCCGCCAAACACAGGCGAGCAAGTCGCCCGTCACGGGATCCGCCGATCCGTCCGGCCTTTTGCGGGAGGAAATCCAGCCTATTCGGCGGCCATCACCGGCAGATCAATCATGGGCGTGGCGACGACGGCTATCGGCTCGCTGCTCACTGCGACGTGGGGGCCGCCATTCAAATTGCGTTCGTCCGCAAGCCCTCCGTTGGCAATCTTTCCCGGCGCGCGCTTGCCATTGGCCTTGGTATAGACGGTTTTGGGATGGGCGGCTTTGGCGCGAACACTCTTAGTGTGGGAGGCTTTTCCATCCGGCTTTGCCGCAAGCTTGAGCTTTTCCTTAGCTTTCTTCTCGCGTTGGGCTGCGGCTTTCTTCGCCTGTTTGCGGGCCTTTCGCGCGGCCTTTTTCAGTTCCTTAGCCTTTAAGCGCAGCCGTTCGGCCCGCGCTTCCGCGCGCTTTTTCTTCCGCTTCTTTTCGCACGCGTCGCATTTGCAACCGATCGGCTTGAGATATGCCTTGAAATAATCGGTGCCATAATCGTAATTGATCTCTTCACCCGGCTCGATGTTCTTGATCGCGCGAATGAAAACCTTGCGCTTGCGCGGGCGAACGTCGCTTTCCGCATTCGGCTTGCAGCCATGGTTGATATAGCGGGCGATGTTCTCGCGCACCGAACCGTCAATGGTCCAGCGGTTATTGAGCTCGAACAAATATTTGTTCTCGACCGCGTCTTCTTTTTTCTTTTTGGAATCCAGCAAAGGCCCAAAATAGCGGATGATTTTGGTGCCTTTTTTGATCTTCTTGGTCGCAAAGAGGCCAAGCCCGGTGCGGGAACGACCGACGCGATAGGGTTTTTTCGAGGGAATGACGGGCATGAGGATGGGGCAACTGGCACGCGAGTGTGAACAAGGCTCGGGGACTTTCTAGTGTCCCGATTCCGAAGTTCGTAGTGTTTTTCGGAGCCACGTTTCGAACTTCGGAATCGAAAGGACGCTAGCAAACCTATTGTTCTAGTGTGGCTTTGGTTCAGAAGTCCGCATAACGAGCCCTCGGCACAAATAATGCGGACTTCTGAACCGCCACACTAGGACGATTTCAGGCAAATGTCAGGCCTTTCGCGCACTTTGCTCGAACCGTCCCCAGCTTCGCGCGCGTTCAAATCGCGGTTCCGATCGCTTGACCGAGCAAGGAAAGGGCGCTCTCGGCCTCCGCCATTGGGCATCGACGGCAAGATGAGCTATACTTTTCGCAAGCTTAGGGCAAAATCGTCAGGAGAGGCGCGGATGGCCGTGGACGGAAGTTGGAACATCACCATGAATACGCCAATGGGCGATCGGAGCGCGACGCTGAGCCTGAAAAGCGCAGGCGGCACGCTCACCGGCACCCAGGCCGCCGAAGGCCATTCGACCGAGATTTTCGACGGCACGGCCAATGGCGATGACATTGCCTGGAAAGTTTCCATCACCAATCCGATGCCGCTGACGCTCGAATTCACCGGCAAGGTTTCCGGCG
>DATGJS010000322.1:0-5030 GCA_035295025.1 Bradyrhizobium sp. | reverse complement strand
GTCGACTGCGGAAGCGGTCCAACTGCGCCTCGAATATAACCCCGCGCCGCCGTTCACGTCGGGCTCGCCCGATACGGCACCGCCGGAAGTTTTGGCGCGCATGCAGCAGCGCATTGCGGCGGGCCGCGAGTATCGCGCGAGCGCCAACCAAAAAGCTGCCGCGCGGCTTAGGTGATTCATCCACGCCGCGATACGTTGAGCTTCAGCTTCCCGGCGTCCAGGGCCGATAATCGCCGGTCGCTTGGGGGCGGCGACCGCTCGCCAGTGTCGAGCCTGACGGCCGGTAGGCGTTGGGTGTGCCCGTCATGTTGGCGACATGCGGCTTTTCCCATTCGCGCGGCGTGTATTGCTCTTCGGTAGGGGCAACATCGACGGTGTGATGCAGCCAGCCGTGCCAGGACGGCGGTACGCGGCTTGCTTCCGCATAGCCATTATAGATCACCCAGCGCCGCTCGAAGCCGAGCGTCGGATCGATCTTCCGCCCCTTGGTGCGGTAATAGCGGTTGCCCTGCTCGTCCGCGCCGACCAGCTCGCCGAATCGCGCGGTCCATAATTGCGTGCCGAAGGTCTGGCCGTTCCACCACGTGAAGAATTTGAGGAAAAACTGCTTCATAAGGGCGCAAGCCGTTTTTTGAGAAGATTTGAGGCTCTGATGCCACTTACGCGCTGAATTGTCCAGTTGAGCCGGAACCCGAGGCATCCCCGTCCTTGAGGGAGGAGACCCCGGTCTTTAGGACTGCGTCGCCAATGCCACGCCCGCAAGCGTAAAGATAAGCGCGGCGATCTGGCCGATGCCGAGCGGCTCATGCAGCGCGACCGCCGAAGCCGTGACGCCGATCACCGGCACCGCCATGGTGCCGATCGCCGCGACGGAAGCGGGCAATCGCGCCAGCGCCGCGAACCAGGCGACATAGGCGACGCAGAACTGAACCACGGTCGAATAGCCGAACAGAAGCCAGCCGATCTCGGACAGTCCGCCGAGATCGGATTTCTCGATCAAAAACCCGGCGAAGGCGATCGGCAGGCAGCCGACGCCGATCTGCCAGGCCGCGGCCGAGATCGGCGGCAAATTCAACGGCCACCTTTTGCCGAGCACCGTGCCGGCCGCAAAGCCGAGCGCGCCGAACAGCGCCATCAGGATTCCCGGTAATTTCGAAAGGCTGGCGGCAAAGCCGTTCCCGCCGAGAATCGCGCTCAAGCCGGCAAACGCCATCACCAGCGACAATACGCGCAAGAGATTCGGCCGCTCGCCCAGGATCGGCCAAGCCAGGAGCGAAGCCCATATCGGCATGGTGTAGGCGATCAGGGCAGCTTCGCTTGCGGGGAGAAAGACCAGCGCAAACCCCATCAGCACCATCCAGCACCCGACATTGAGAAAGGCCGCCAGCGCCAATCGCGGCCAGAGCGCGCGCGGAACATGCAAGGATTGCCCGCGCATCAGCGCCAAGCCCGCAAGCAGGCTGGCGCCGATCACCCCGGTCATGCCGCGCAAGGTCAAGGGCGGCAGATAACCGATCAGATATTTGGTGACGGGCCAGTTGAATCCCCAACCCACCGAGGTGATGGCGAGGAAAACAAGCCCCGCGGGCGCGATGCGTAGCTTGGCGCCCGGTTGGTTTGGAGATGTCATGGAAGGTAATCCGCCAACGAATCGGCACTACCCTGCCACCTTGCCGCTTATCGACCGCCCAAACCATGGACGGGACAGCATGCCTGACAGGAACTTCCGTAACCTTACGTGAGTCTCGCGCAGGCAAGCCTTCGCACGCAATAAATACTTCACCTGTGAACAACGGGGTGAAGCCTGTGGGCACCTGCCGCGAGCAAATTTTTTCGCTTGGGAATCCCCCAGGACTCACTGATACTTGGACCCATCAGCGGCGACGATGTCTCCCTGGTTTTCCCCCATTTCCACCATATTTAGTATTTGATTCAGGAACTCGTACTAATCCTTGACGGGCGCGTTGGAGTCGTCCTAGCTTTCATCTGTTCGGCGCGAGTGAGTTTGGGTCCCGCCGGTCGCTCCCTAAAGGGTTCCAAAATGACCACTCCGTCGGCCGGTCATGGCAACGGATGCGGACTTTTTTGTCCCTCATTCTGAGGACCCCTTCCGGGAGCGCAAAACACGAGCCGAATGGCTCACGGTTTTAAGTGGGGCGTTGAGTACATGGATTTGAAACGGCGCTGGGGAGTTGTTCCGTTTTAAGGCCATGGACGTGCCGGCCGGGTTGCGATGCTCGCAACCAGCCAGCCGTCAGGAAAAACGGGCCGGGTTCACCGGCAAGAAGCTTGCGGGACTCCCACGCCAAGGTTTCGACTTTGGTCCGGAAGATCGCTCAAAAAATAACACCCGGCAGCCGCGGCGGCGGCCGGCTAAAAAGAATGGGGTACGACCATGCGAATCGAACGGCGCCACACCACAGCGGGCCAGTCACCCTACGCACAACTTGATTTCAGATTAACGACATCTGAAATCCGCAATCCCGATGGCTCGGTGGTGTTCCGCCTCGAAAACGTCGAGGTGCCGGCATTCTGGTCGCAGGTCGCCTCCGACGTTCTCGCGCAGAAATATTTCCGCAAAGCAGGCGTCGCCGCGCGCCTGAAGAAGGTCGAGGAGGAAACCGTCCCCTCCTTCCTGTGGCGTTCGGTGCCCGACACTGAGGCGCTCAGCCTGTTGCCGGAATCCGAGCGTTACGTCAGCGAATTGTCCGCCAAGCAGGTGTTCGACCGGCTGGCCGGTTGCTGGACCTATTGGGGCTGGAAGGGCGGCTATTTCTCCTCGGAAGAAGACGCCAGCGCCTTCTTGGACGAGCTGCGCTTCATGCTCGCCAAGCAGATGGTCGCGCCGAACTCACCGCAATGGTTCAACACCGGGCTGCATTGGGCCTATGGCGTCGATGGCCCCGGCCAGGGCCATTATTACGTCGATCCCTTCACCGGCAAACTGACAAAATCGAAATCATCCTACGAGCATCCGCAGCCGCATGCCTGCTTCATCCAGGGCGTCAATGACGACCTCGTCAACGAGGGCGGCATCATGGATCTGTGGGTGCGCGAGGCGCGCTTGTTCAAATATGGCTCGGGCACCGGCTCGAACTTCTCGCGGCTGCGCGGGGAAGGCGAAAAGCTCTCCGGCGGCGGACGCTCATCCGGCCTGATGAGTTTCCTCAAGATCGGCGACCGCGCCGCCGGCGCGATCAAGTCCGGCGGCACCACGCGCCGCGCCGCCAAGATGGTCGTGGTCGATGCCGACCATCCCGACATCGAGACCTATATCGATTGGAAGGTAAAGGAGGAGCAGAAGGTCGCGGCTCTCGTTACCGGCTCCAAGATCAACCAAAAGCACCTCAAGGCCGTGATGAAGGCGGCCGTCAACTGCGAAGGTTCGGGCGACGATTGTTTCGATCCCGAAAAGAACCCGGCGCTGCGCCGCGAGATCAAGCTGGCGCGCCGCAATCTGGTGCCCGACAATTACATCAAGCGGGTGATTCAGTTCGCCAGGCAAGGCTACAAGGACATCCAATTCGACATCTACGACACCGACTGGGATTCGGAAGCCTATCTCACGGTGTCGGGCCAGAACTCCAACAATTCGGTGTCGCTGAAGGATGACTTCCTGCGCGCGGTCGAAACCGACGGCGAATGGAAGCTCATCGGCCGCACCAACAAGAAGGTGACGAAGACGCTGCGCGCGCGCGACCTCTGGGAAAAAATCGGTTACGCCGCCTGGGCGTCGGCCGATCCGGGGCTGCACTTCAACACCACGATGAACGATTGGCACACGTGCAAAGCCTCCGGCGATATCCGCGCCTCCAACCCGTGTTCGGAATATATGTTCCTGGACGACACCGCGTGCAACCTCGCGTCTGCCAACCTGCTCACATTCTACAACATCGACACCAAGACCTTCGACGTCGCTTCTTACGAACATCTCTGCCGGCTCTGGACGCTGGTGCTCGAAATCTCGGTGATGATGGCGCAATTCCCATCGAGAGCGATCGCCGAGCTCTCTTATGAATTCCGCACGCTGGGGCTCGGCTTTGCCAATATCGGCGGGCTGTTGATGACCATGGGCTTGCCTTACGATTCCAAGGAAGGCCGCTCGCTCTGCGGCGCGCTCACCGCCATCATGACCGGCATCGCGTATAAGACATCGGCGGAAATGGCCGGTGAACTCGGCACCTTCCCCGGCTACAAGAAAAACGCCGCGCACATGCTGCGGGTAATCCGCAATCACCGCCGCGCCGCGCACAACCTTGCGTCAGGCTATGAAGCGCTCTCGGTCAATCCGGTGCCGCTCGATCATGCCTCCTGTCCGCAAGCCGATCTGATTGTGCACGCGACCAAAGCCTGGGACGACGCGCTCGCGCTTGGCGAAGTGAATGGTTTCCGCAACGCGCAAACCACCGTGGTCGCGCCGACCGGCACCATTGGGCTTGTGATGGATTGCGACACCACAGGCATCGAGCCGGATTTCGCGCTGGTGAAATTCAAGAAGCTCGCCGGCGGCGGCTATTTCAAGATCATCAATCAGGCGGTGCCGGCGGCCTTGCGCGCGCTCGGCTATCGCGAAAGCGAGATCGCGGAAATCGAAGCCTACGCCGTCGGTCACGGCTCGCTTTCGAATGCGCCCGGCATCAACGCCTCGACCTTGAGGGCCAAGGGCTTCACGGATGAGGCCATCGCCAAGGTCGAAAAAGCCTTGCCGACCGCCTTCGACATCAAATTCGCCTTCAACAAATGGACCTTTGGCGAGGACTTCATCCGCGACCAGCTCGGCATCGGCCTTGATGCCATTGCCGCGCCGAATTTCGACTTGCTGGCCGCGCTCGGCTTCACCAAGCGCGAGATCGAGGCTGCGAACGTCCACATTTGCGGCGCGATGACGGTGGAAGGCGCGCCGCATCTGAAGGCCGAGCATTATGCGGTGTTCGATTGCGCCAACCCCTGCGGCAAGATCGGCAAGCGCTATCTGTCGGTGGAAAGCCACATCCGCATGATGGCGGCCTCGCAACCCTTTATCTCCGGCG
>DATGJS010000321.1:0-9915 GCA_035295025.1 Bradyrhizobium sp. | reverse complement strand
AATTCGGTCGACTTTGAGACACAAGACTGGTACACACGACGCCATCGGGCTTGCAATAAATGCCTGATTTTATTGGGTTTCTGTGAACGACCCGGCAATCCCTCCCTCTCCGCCACTTCTATCCCATACGCGATACGCTCCTCCACAGTGGCCAGGGTTGCGAAGGTTTGGTTCGCCTTCCGCAAGCGGGTAACTTCCGGCCTTGCATGCAGGCTCGGCAATCCTTCCTCTTACATGTGAGAGTAAGGAGAACGCCATGCGCATCACGTCGAAAGGGCAGGTGACGATTCCGGCCGAAATCCGCGAGCGGGCCGGCCTGCTGCCACACACGGAGGTCGAGTTCGAGTTAGATGGCAAGGTGGTGCGCATCGTAAGAGCGAAGACCAGAAATAAAGATGGTCGGGGTGCCCGCCTTGTCGCTCATTTACGAGGTCGCGGCGATATTGCGATGAGCACCGATGCGATTATGGCCCTGACCCGCGACGACTGAATGACGGCCATATTGGTCGATAGCAACGTCCTCCTCGATCTTATGACGGAGGACGCGCGCTGGCTTGCTTGGTCGGCAGGGGCCATTGAGCAAGCCGCAGACAATTTTCGCCTAGTTATAAATCCGGTGATCTATGCGGAAGTGTCGGTTCGCTATTCGCGAATTGAAGACGTTGACGAAGCGCTGTCGAAAGCCTTGTTCGACCGGGAAACGATTCCCTACGAAGCCACCTTTCTCGCGGGCAAAGCCTTCATCGCCTATCGGCGACGGGGAGGAACGAAGCTGTCGCCACTACCAGATTTTTTCATCGGCGCTCATGCGGCCGTCGCCGGATATCAACTGATAACACGGGACGCCGCGCGTTACCGTACCTACTTCCCTAAACTCTCCTTGATCACCCCGGAATGAAACGGTTTCTCAGGGATAGGGCTATGGCGTAGGTATAGTACGCATCATCGTCTTTCGTGGCCGCCACCCTTCGCCTGTGTCCAGCCCGATACGTCGCCGCACCCTCCAGAGAATTAAAGGTGCGATGATGGTTCGGCCAAATCTCATCGCGCTTTAAGCCCGTGAATTCTCCGTATCGGCCCCGGCCATTTTCCGGACCTTGGCGACGCTGTCGTTGACGGCATCGCGGCCTTTCCAGGCCCAATAGGTCATGCGGCCGCCGAGTGATTTGTGGCTGCGCAGCCGGCGCGATCCCAGGACGTGGCCGACATTGTCGGGGAATCGTTTGATTTCGCTGTCCACCAGCGCCCCGATCGACGCCATCACTTCCTGAAGCCGTTGTCCCCAATCGGATTCCGCGAAGCGGTCGATGCGGACCTGAAGTGCATATTCCGTATCATAGATGTTGATCAGGATTTCCTTGGCGACGAGGATGCGCTCATGCTTGAGCGCGATGCGCAACATTGCGCGCTTGTCTTCCAATCCATCCAGCACCATCGATACCGCGGCGGCGTAAGGGGTTGCTGCGATGTCGGCCGCGCTCTTGGTCATGGCCGCCTTGGTGGCGAGACGAATCAATTCCCAGGACGTTTTGAGACGCCGGGCGATGAGCGTCAGCGCGAAGGGAAGCTGCTCCGGATGTGTCTTTGCGAAATCGTCCAGCAGCGGCATGATTTTGGCAAGCTGGGCGTCGTCGAGCTCGCGGATCTTTTCCGGCAGCGCCTCGCCCAATTTAGCGAGTTCCTCGCGCGCGCGCAGGACGCTGAACATTTTGGTCAGATCGGCATAGACGGTGCGCGAAGCCGTGTAGGTCGCAAGCTTGGCGCGGATCTGATCGGCCATGTCCGGTGCGCTGAGATTGCTCTCCATGCTCTTGATGACCTTGGTCTGAAAGGTCGAGGCCGCGTGGCGAGCTTCCCGCTGCCGATCGGCCGCGAGCAGCTCGGTGATTTGTTTCATATAGTCGCGCGCCATGGTGGGGAGTAAATCGCGGCTGATCCATTCCCAGATCGCAGCCAATGATCCGCGTTCGATCGCGCCAATATTGGCGTGTTCGGGCGCGCCTTCCACCAACAATGGTTCCAACGGCGTGAAGAAATAGCGCGCCGGCGGACTGTTGCGTTTCTGGGCCTGCCCGGTGGCGCGAAACTCGGCCCGCAGCGTTTCCATGACCTCGCCAACACCCGGGATTTCGGTGCCGCAAAGCTCCAGCCGCTCCAGTTCGTTGAGCAGATTGCTCCGCGTCGGCGGCGTCAACCGCTGTAGAAACTCTTTGAGGCGCCCGGCGAGCATCGTTTGCAACATTTTGCGATCGTTAAAGGAACGCCGCCACCCGAAGGCGGCACGCGCTTTGGATGATGAAAGCAAAACGCGGTAAATTAAGTCGTAAAAAAGCAGCAAGATATGTGTGATGCCCGCCGAAATTACAGATCTCCCATCGGCGGTTTCGAAAGCAAACCGCCCCATAGGGCATGCCCTTCAAAACATGGACATTTTCTCCTTGATAACCTGCCTCAAAATGCGCCATTAGGAAAAAATTAACTTTGGAATAGAGGCGAGCGGAATTCGACGGGGTGATCTATTTTGGGCGAGAGTTAAAATGGGCTGAGCCTCGGCCGATATACAATCAAAGGTTGTAGTTTCGAAAACGGCGCGGCGATCGGACCGTGACGCCGCGCTCACCTTGCGCTCATTTTTGCGCGCAATTGAAAGATCGGAAAGCTCCATCACGCTTTAATTGCTTGATTGAGAGCGATCTTTCCGCGGCCAAGGCTCTCGCTTCGGCCCGCGAAAAAGCCCGCGGGGCGTTTTTCAAAGATCATGTTCCAGATTATGCCGTCCTGGCGCCGTGGGCCTGGCATGGGAGGCCGCGCGTCTCGTTCGGGTCGCGTTTGGATAAGTCGCAATGCTACTTGTGCGTTAGCTCGCCGTCCTCTACAAATAACAGCGGTCGCGGACCTGGTACCGCCGATCTGAAGTCCCTGCGCCTGGGCGGCTCGCGATGGAGCACGAACTTCGGAAAGTGGGCACTAGTCCCCGCGCCGCAAAGTCTGTGAATCCGCGTCTTTTTTCACGTAACAAGGACGACGTCACATGACCGAAAAGGCGCACCCTCGCGGTGAAATCTTTGTCGTCGATGACGATCCCGCCGTCCGCGAAACCCTCTCGGTCGTCCTGTCGGCGGCGGGCTATGTCGTTATCTGTTTCGCCGATGGCGCGGCGCTGCTTTCGGTGGCACGAAGCCGAACGCCCGCCTGCATCCTGCTCGATGTGCACATCCCCGGTAAATCCGGCCTCGACGTTTTGAAGGAATTGCGCGGTGAGGATTACCCGGCGCCGATCTTCATCGTCTCGGGACAGGGTGACATCGCCATGGCCGTCAGCGCGATCAAGAATGGTGCGTTGGACTTCATCGAAAAGCCGTTTCGTGGCAACGAAATCGTGACGCGTCTCGACGAGGCGATCGAGGCCCATGCCCGCCTTCATGCCAACCGCGTCTCGCCACATTCCGATATCGCCTCGTTGCATTTTCCCGGCCGCGAGCTGCTGACGCGGCGCGAGCGCGAGGTGTTGGAGCAGTTCACCTCGGGCGCCTCCAACAAAGAAGCCGGACGCCATTTGGGAATCAGCCCGCGCACGATCGAAGATCACCGCGCCAACATTATGAAAAAGCTGGGCGCGCGGAATGCCGCCGACCTGGTTCGGATCGTGATGACCGCCTCGCGCGCTTCTTGAGAGGCCGGCCGGCGGCATCGGGCAGGAAGCGCCGCAACGCATAAGTGGCGCGCGCGGACGCTGCAAAATTCACCCGATTAAAGGTTGTAGGTCTTGCTCGGCATGGACCGCCTATGAGAAGACTTCGGCTGAAGTCTCGAAAGGTGTCATCATGACGACAAACAAGAAGAAAACACCGGAAACGCTCCGCAGCGCGCGCTGGTTCGCTCCCGATGATCTGCGCGCCTTCGGCCATCGCTCGCGCGCCATGCAAATGGGTTATGCGCCGGAGGAATGGAACGGCCGGCCGGTGATCGCGATCCTCAACACCTGGTCGGAAGCGCAGCCCTGCCACATGCATTTCAAGAGCCGGGTGGATGACGTCAAACGCGGCATCCTGATGGCCGGCGGCTTGCCGATGGAATTGCCGGCGCTGTCGCTGTCGGAATCCTTCTTAAAGCCGACCACCATGCTCTACCGCAATTTGCTCGCCATGGACGCTGAAGAGTTGTTACGCGGTCATCCCGTCGACGGCGTGGTGTTGATGGGCGGTTGCGACAAGACCACGCCTGCTTTGCTGCTCGGCGCCACCAGCATGAACATTCCGGCGATCTATCTGCCCGCGGGCCCGATGCTGCGCGGCAATTGGAAAGGCAAGACGCTGGGGTCGGGGTCGGACGCCTGGAAATATTGGGACGAGCGGCGCGCCGGGAAAATCTCCGACAAGGACTGGGTCGATGTCGAGGCGGGCATCGCGCGCAGCTACGGCACCTGCATGACCATGGGCACGGCCTCGACCATGACCGCGATTGCCGAATCCATCGGCATGACGCTGCCGGGCGCGTCCTCGATTCCGGCCGCCGATTCCGGCCACATCCGCATGGCGTCGGAATGCGGACGGCGCATCGTCGAAATGGTCTGGGAGGATTTGACGCCGCGCAAGATTCAGACCCGCCAAGCCTTCGAGAACGCGATCACAGTCGCGATGGCGATGGGCTGTTCCACCAATGCGATCATTCATCTAATCGCGCAGGCGCGTCGCGCCGGTCAGGACATCGGTCTCGACGATTTCGAGAAAGCGAGCCGCAAAGTGCCTGTGATCGCCAATGTGCGGCCCTCCGGCGACAAATATCTGATGGAGGATTTTTACTATGCCGGCGGCCTGCCCGGCCTGATGAGCCGGATCAAATCGCATCTCGCCCTCGATTGCATGACAGTCACGGGCAGGACGCTCGGGGAAAATATCGAAACCGCCGAAGTCTATGATGACGACGTGATCCGGCCGATCGAAAACCCGATCTATGCCGAGGGCGCGCTCGCCGTGCTCAAGGGTAATCTCGCGCCCGACGGCTGCGTGATCAAGCCGTCCGCCTGCGAGCCGCGCTTCCTCAAGCACACCGGTACGGCGCTGGTGTTCGACGATTATCCCTCGATGAAAAAGGCGATCGACGATCCCAATCTCGACGTGTCAGCCGATCACGTATTAATCCTGCGCAACGCCGGCCCGCAGGGCGGTCCGGGCATGCCGGAATGGGGCATGCTGCCGATCCCGACCAAGCTCGTGAAGCAGGGCGTGCGGGACATGGTGCGGCTGTCGGATGCGCGCATGAGCGGCACCAGTTACGGCGCTTGCATCCTGCATGTGTCGCCGGAATCCTATATCGGCGGGCCGCTGGCGCTGGTGAAAACCGGCGACAAGATCACGCTCGACGTCGCCGCGCGCACCATCAATCTGGATGTGTCGGAGGCGGAGCTGACAAAACGCCGTGCCGCATGGAAGCCGCCAGAGACGCGATTCGAACGCGGCTATGGCTGGATGTTCACCAAGCACATTAAACAGGCCAATGAAGGCTGCGATTTCGATTTTCTCGAAGCGGGTTTTGGCAGACCGCTCGGCGAGCCCTCGATTTATTAGCCGCTGTCGTTCCCCGGTCGAGCGCGCAGTGCTCGTCGTCCTAAAGCGCGATGAGATTTGGTCGGATCGTCATCGCGCTTTAATTCTTTGTTTGAGCATGATCTTTTCGGAAAACCGCTTCACACTTTTCCGGATCATGCTCTAGAAGCACGTTTTCGCCGTCATTGCGAGGAGCGCAAGCGACGAAGCAATCCATTCTTTCTTTTAGCGGTAAGATGGATTGCTTCGCTGCGCTCGCAATGACGGTGAGGGTCTGCGTAGATGAAGATACCGTTCCCCGGACGCAGCGCAGCGTGAAACGATGCGCTGTAGATCCGGGGTCCATGATGCAATTGGTCCCGGATCTGCGCCGCACCACTTCGTGATGCGCCGCGCCCGGGACACGATGTTGGATTACGCCCCGCTTTTCTCCGCCAAGCCCACCGCCCACAACGCAAAGGCATAGGCGATCGCGACTTCGTCGAGCCGGTTGAAGCGGCCCGAAGCCCCGCCATGGCCCGCGCCCATATTGGTGCGGAGCAGCACCGGGCCGCCGCCGGTCATGGTCGCGCGCAGCCGCGCGATCCATTTGGCCGGTTCCCAATAGGTCACGCGCGGATCGGTGAGACCGCCCATCGCCAGGATGGCCGGATAATCCTTGGCCGCGATGTTGTCGTAAGGAGAATAGGACAGGATCGTCTTGAAAGCGGCTTCGCTCTCGATCGGGTTACCCCATTCCGGCCATTCTGGCGGCGTCAGCGGCAACGTGACGTCGAGCATGGTGTTGAGCACATCGACGAACGGCACCTCGGCGACAATACCGGCGAATAATTCGCCAGCGCGGTTGGCGACCGCGCCCATCAGCATGCCGCCGGCGCTGCCGCCATGAGCGACGATGCGTTTGATGCCGGTATATTTTTCCGCGATCAGCGCCCGCGCGCTTGCCGCAAAATCGTCAAAGCTGTTGGTCTTCTTGTCGCGCTTGCCGTCGAGATACCATCCCCAGCCCTTGTCGGCGCCGCCCCTGATATGGGCGATCGCATAGACAAAGCCGCGATCGACCAGCGACAGCCGATTGGCGGAAAACGACGCTGGCATCGCCATGCCGTAAGAACCATAGCCGTAGAGCAGAAGCGGCGCTTGGCCGTCGCGCTTAAGGTCGCGGCGGTGAAGAATCGACACCGGCACCTGCGCGCCATCATGCGAGGTCGCCATGATGCGGGTGGTGACATAGTCGGCCGGATTGTGGCCGGAAGGGATTTCCTGACGCTTGCGTAAAATGCGCGTCCGGTGCGCCATGTCGTAGTCATAGACTTCCGAGGGGGTCGTCATCGATGCGTAAGAGAAGCGCAAATTCGTGGTCGCGAATTCGTAGGAACCCATGGTGTCGAGCGAATAGGCGGCCTCATCGAAGGCAATGGCGTGTTCTTCGCCACTTGCGAGGTCGCGAATGACGATCGCGGGCAGCGCGTTGGCGCGCTCCAACCGCACCATGTGAGCGGAAAACAGTTCGACGTCGAGCAGATAGATTCCCTCGCGATAGGGAATTAGCTCGCGCCAGTTTTTTCGCTCGGGCGATTTCAAGGAGGCCGTGACGATCTTGAAGTCGATCGCGCCGTCGGCATTGGTGAGAATGAACAGTTCCTCGCCGCGATCGGCGAGCGAATATTGCACGCCCACCTCGCGCGCGGCGACAAGGCGCGGCGGCGCGTCGGGGTTTTCAAGATCGATCAAGCGTTGCTCGGAGGTCTCGTGATCGCCGCCGGCGATCACGCAAAACCGGCCGCTTGCGCTCTCGTGAATATGGGTGAACCAGCCGGAATCCTGTTCTTCATAGACCAGCAGATCGTCGGCCTGTTTGGTTCCTAAGCGATGGCGCCAGACCTGCATCGGACGATGGTTATCGTCGAGTTTCACATAGAAGAAGGCGCTTGCATCTAGGCTCCACACCACCGCGCCGTCGGTCTCCTCGATTGTATCGTCGAGGTCTTTTTTGGTGGCCCATTCGCGTATGCGAATCGCGAAATATTCCGAACCCTTGGTGTCGGCGCTCCAGGCTTGCAGCCGGTGATCGGGCGAATGTCGCGTGCCGCCGAATTTGAAATATTCATGGCCGGCGGCCAGCGCGTCGCCATCGAGAATGATCTCGGCCTCGCCGCCCTCGCGCGGACAGCGGCCATACAATTCATGCTGGCCGCCGTCACGGAATTTCCGCATATAGGCGTAAGGGCCGTCGGGGGAGGGGACGCTCGAATCGTCCTCCTTGATGCGTCCGCGCATTTCCTTGACGAGCTTCTTCTGCAAGGGTGCGGTGTGGCCGAGCAGGCTTTCGGTGTAGGCGTTTTCGGCTTCGAGATATTGGCGGATACCCGCGTCCAGAATGGACGGGTCGCGCAAAACCTCCTGCCAGTTTTCATCCTTCAGCCACGCATAATCATCGACCACGGTGATGCCGTGGGTAGGGAAGGAATGCGGCCGTCGCGACGCGATCGGCGGAAGCGGGGCGGCGTTTTTGTTCGCGTTCTTGTTCATCGTGCTTTGGCGCTGGCGTTGCTGCCGAACATGGGGATCCGGTTGACGGTCAGCACCACCGCGAAGGTGATCAGAAGCATCGCGATGCCGAGCACGGAAATGGCGGCGAGGTCGCCGCTTTCGTTGAGGTCATAGATCAAAACGCTGATCACTTTGGTCTGCGAGGTGAACAGCACGATCGCCGCCGACAATTCGCGCATCACGCCGATGAAAATGAAACACCAGGTGGCGATCACGCCGGTCCGCAGCAAGGGGGCCGTGATTTGCCGAAGCGATTGTAGCCGCGTGGCGCCGAGAATACGGCTTGCGTCCTCAAGCTCGGGATGGACGGTGGCAAAGGCCGCCTGCAATTGCTGATAGGCGGACGGCAAATTGATGGTCAGAAACGCGATCAGGAGAATCCACAGCGTGCCGTAGAGTACGAAGGGCGGGCGCGTGTAACTCAAAAACAGGCCGACGCCGAGCACGATGCCGGGGACGGCGACGGGGGCGGTCGCGAGAAAGCCGAGCACGCGATGGCCTGCGATCACCTTGCGGGTCGTGACATAGGCGATGACCAGCGCGAGCAGGGTGCCGAGTGTGGCGGTCGCGGTGCCCAGGATCACGGTGTTCTTCAAGGCGAGCTGGGTCGAGGACAATTCGGTAAAGACGAACACGATGTTGTGCAGCGTGAAGGTCGAGGGCGTCACCAGCGTGGTGGCGTTTGGCGAAAACGTGGCGTTGAGCAGCGCAAAATACGGCAGGAACACCGGATTGAGCAGCATCACAAGACAGAACGCCAATGCCGCCCAGCGCCATTTCTTCAGTTCGACCTTGCGCGGCGCGCCGTATTTGCCGCCGAGCACCGAATAGCCGCGCCGCCCCAGCAGGAATTTCTGGCCTTGCAGCAGGAGAATCGTCAGCACCAGCAAGGGGACAGCGGCGGCGGCGGCGAGTTCGAGTTTTGGCGGGTACTGGAACAGGCTCCAGATTTTCGTGGTCATGGTATGGAAGCCGGCCGGCAGCGCCAAAATGGCCGGCGAGCCGAACAGCGTCATGGCCTGCAAGAAAGCGATCAGCGCGCCGGCGACAAGCGCCGGCAATGCCAGCGGGATCGTGACGCGGCGCGCCGTGGTCCAGGCGCGGCCGCCGAGAATGGCGGAGGCGTCTTCCAATTCACCCGGCATGTTGTCGAGGGCGTTCGCCACCAGCACGAACACGAAGGGAAACGTGTAGCAGGAAATCACGAACACCACGCCGACCAGCGAATAAATATTGAAAAGATGGTCATCGGCCTCCGCCCCGGTCACGGCGCGAAACAGTTGATTGAGCAGGCCGCTGTTGGGCGCGGCCAAAAGCTCCCACGCCACCGCGCCAAGGAAGGGCGGCGTGACGAAAGAGGCGGTAACGAGCGCGCGGATGAATTGCCGTCCCGGCATGTCGGTACGCGACACCAGCCACCCCATCGGGGCGGCGATCAGGCAGCAGATGAGGGCCGAACTCGTGGCGATGATCGCGGTCGTCAGCAGCGGATCGAGGAAATCAGGATCGGTGAACAGCGTGACGAAATTCTGCAATGTCACATGATTGGCTTTGTCGGTGACGCTGTAGATCGCAAGCCATGACATCGGCAGCACGATCAGCGCGACCATGAACGAAGCGAACAGCCACAGCACTGGTTTGGTCCAGTCGATTTTGGCTTTGGGAGTGTTGATGCTTTGCTGAAGAATAGTCACTTGCCTACCGATCCGGTTCTTTGAAAACCGTCATTCCAGGGCGCGAGTGAAACGAGCGAACCCGGAATCTCGAGATTCCGGGTCTGGTCCTTCGGACCATGCCGGAATGACGGTAAAATTAA
>DATGJS010000320.1:0-2104 GCA_035295025.1 Bradyrhizobium sp. | reverse complement strand
TCAAATGCGGTGTTAACGATTGGATATCCGCCGATGTGATGTCAGGAGATCGATGTTCCCCGGTCTGGTATAAGCAAGACCGCTGGATACGACATCTAGGCGTGAACAGAACGCCGACGTGGCCTTTCATCCGATTCGGGCGCGATTCGTTCCGTGCGCGTTCCGTTCCTTAAAAAACGCGGCGTGGTCGTCGCGTTTTGGGACAGATATGCGCTTCGGCCGGGAGGCCGGTCCGCATTATGCCCGCCGCGGCCGCCAACCGATCACGGTTGCTTCCAGCGCGGCGCCGGACTCATGGTTGCGCCATTCGCCGTCGATGAACTGGCAGGCAAAGGGCAACTGATAAGTGCCGCTGTGGTCCTCGCATAGAACCTGGACCGGCTGGCCGGGCGGCGGAGTTCCCTCACCGTTGAATTGCGCCAGCCGCTTTTCGCGCGTTGCCATTTTCGCTCCCGCTCTCTCATGCGCCCTATCGATTCGCGGCGCTATTGTTCGATCCGCAAAGCTCTGCGCGCGATTGCGGTTTCACTGTGGTAGCCTCGAAATGCAACCATTGGCTTGCAACAATTTGACTGCACGGCGCATTGAGATGAGGTTTTGCATGATCGGCCGGCTTGTTTTCATTCCCTATGTTTTACTGCCATGCGTGCTGGGTGTGGCCGCCGTCCATGCGCAGGATGTGCCGGGTATCGAAATCTGCACCGCCGAAAAGACCATGGAGCGCCGGACGAGTTGTTTGCAAAGCAATGTCGAGTTTCTTCAGAAGACGATTGTGAAGCTTGATTTGGAACACCGGCAGAAGCTTGAGGCCGCGGGCGCGCGGATCGAGGCGCTGAAGGCCAATCTCGCCGCGTTGCAGAGAATAGTCGGCGATCTTCAGAACGCGGAGCAAAAGACGGCCGGCGAATTGAAGAAAAAAACCGACGCGCCGCCGTTGAAAGACGAGGCCGCCAAAGACCGAAGCGCCAAATAGGCGAAGGAGTCATATCGGGCGCCATGCGGGGCTGCCCTGCGCGGCGATCCCCTGGGGATTGCTTGCGCGCAAAGGTGGCTTTGTCCTAACGTTGCGCCACGCAATAAAAGAGCGGGGTGCAAAAGCGCCGGCGCCAAAGCCAATAACAAGGCCAATAAAATGGGGAGGATTTGATGCCTGAAGTTCGCGTGCTTGCGACCGGCCTTGAATTTCCGGAAGGTCCGGTGGTGATGCCGGACGGCTCCGTGGTGCTGGTCGAAATCCGCGGCCAAAGGCTGACGCGCGTCTTTCCCGATGGCCGCACGGAGATCGTGGCGAAGATTGCGGGCGGGCCGAATGGCGCGGCGCTCGGCCCCGACGGCAAAATATACGTCTGCAACAATGGCGGATTTTCTTGGATTCCCACCCGCAACACCATCATGCCGGGGCCGCAGCCCGAGGATTATCAGGGCGGTTCGATCCAGCGCGTCGATCTCCAGAGTGGCAAGGTCGAGACCGTGGTTTCCGAATGCGGCGCGCACGCGCTGCGGGGCCCGAACGACCTTGTGTTCGACCGGCATGGCGGCTTGTGGTTCTCCGACCTCGGCAAACGCCGCGCCCGCGATATGGATGTCGGCGCGTTTTATTATCTCAAGCCCGGCATGAAAGAGATTGTCGAGGGCGTGCATGGTATTTTGCCGGCGAACGGCATCGGGCTGTCGCCGGACGAGAAGACCGTCTATATCGCGGAAACGCCGACCGCGCGGCTCTGGGCCTATGACATTCCCGAGCCCGGCATGGTGAAGCCGCGCGAGGTGATCTATCGCGGCGAACGGGGCAAGCCGATCGCGGGGCTCGGCGGTTATCAAATGTTCGATTCGCTCGCGCTCGAGGCTTGCGGCAATATCTGCGTCGCAACCTTGATCTCCGGCTGCATCTCGGTGATCGCGCCCGATGGCACAATCGTCGAACAGGTGCCGACCGGCGACCGCGTCACCACCAATATCGCTTTCGGCGGGCCCGAATTGAAAACCGCCTACATCACACTGTCCGGCAAGGGCGAGCTTGTCGCGGTGGACTGGCAGCGTCCCGGCCTGCCGTTGAATTTTTTGAATAAATGACATCGTCATTGCGAGGAGCGAAGCGACGAAG
>DATGJS010000319.1:0-2062 GCA_035295025.1 Bradyrhizobium sp. | reverse complement strand
CTCCTTTCTGCCGCGCAAGTTCAAGTTCGCGATCACCGCCTCCGCGCATGACCGCGCCGCGATCAAGATTCACGATATCGGCCTTCGCCTGCATAAAAACGCGCAAGGCGAAACCGGATTTGAGGTTCTGGTCGGTGGGGGGTTGGGCCGCACGCCCTTCATCGGCAAGACCATCAAACCTTTCGTACATGGGCGCGACCTTCTCAGTTATGTCGAGGCGATCCTGCGCGTCTACAATCAATATGGCCGCCGCGACAACATCTACAAAGCGCGCATCAAGATTTTGGTCCATGAACTCGGCATCGAAAAATTCGCCGCCGAGGTCGAAGAGGAATGGCGCGCAATGGGTGATAACGCGCTCACATTGGACGACGCCGTCGTCGAAGAGGTGCGTTCGCGCTTCACCTATCCGGCCTATCAAAAGCTTCCGCACCTGCCGGAAGAGCTGAAAAAGGCGGCGCACGACCCGGCGTTCGAGCGCTGGCGGCGGAATTCGGTGTTCACGCACAAGGTGCAAGGCTACGCGATCGTGACGCTGTCGCTCAAGCCGGTGGGCGGCCCGCCGGGAGATGCGACCGCCGATCAAATGGATGCGCTTGCCGATCTCGCCGACCGATATTCCTTTGGCGAAATCCGCGTCGGCCACGAGCAGAATCTCGCGCTGCCCCATGTCGCCAAGCACGATCTGCCGGCGCTGTGGAAGGCGCTCGACCGAATTGGGCTTGCGACGCCGAACGTCAATCTGGTTTCCGACATCATCGCCTGTCCGGGCCTTGATTATTGTTCGCTTGCGAATGCGCGCTCGATTCCGATCGCTCAGGAATTGACCCGCCGCTTCGCCAATCCCGATACCGCCGAGCTGATCGGTCGCCTGCACATCAATATTTCCGGCTGCATCAATGCCTGCGGCCACCACCATGTCGGCCATATCGGCATTCTCGGGGTCGAGAAGAATGGCGAGGAATTTTATCAGATCACGATCGGCGGCCGCGCCGACGAGAACGCCGAGCTTGGCGTTTTGATCGGGCCCGCGGTCCCCTTCGCCGAGGTCGCCGACGTGATCGAAGACATCGTCGAAGCCTATCTCGCGCTGCGCGCGCGCCCCGATGAACTTTTCGTCGATACGGTGAAGCGGCTGGGTGTCGAACCTTTCAAGGAGCGGGTCTATGCCACTCGTTAAGAACGGCAAGATTGCCGCCGACATTTTCGTCCCCGTTGCGGACGGCGACGAATGGCCGGCGAGCACGGCCGTTATGGTTACGGCGGCGCGGTTTCTCGAAGACCCCGAGGCTTTATTGACGAAAGCCGAAAAATTCGGCGTGATCTGGCCGAATGATCGCGATGTCGGCGATCTCGTGCCGTTTCTCAACCGGCTTTCGGCCGTCGCCTTGGTATTCCCGACCTTCCGCGACGGGCGCGCCTATAGCCAGGCGCGGCTGTTGCGCGAGCGCTACCGCTATGAAGGCGAATTGCGCGCCACCGGCCAAGTGTTGCGCGATCAGTTCGTGTTCATGCTGCGCGCCGGCTTTGACGCGCTCGACGCCAAGAAGCAAAGCGACGCCGATGCTTTTACGGCCACCGCCAAACGGTACTCGGTCTTCTATCAACCGACCGGGGACGGCCGTCTCACCGCCCTGCACCGGCGAATGCAGCAGCGGGAGAGCGCGGGCCGGTGAAAAGCGCGGCGTAACGGGGCCGCCATTCCGGCTGTGGCGCATTTAGAGCGTTTCGCTCGAAAACGCTCAAAATACGGCGGCGTTCACCTTTCAGCCATGGTTGGCGTGCAACAAACGGCCTCAGATTGGGGGCTGCACGGATGCGCGGTTGGGTAGCGATGATCGGGCTATTGGTGCTGAGCGGCTGTGCGGGCGACGTTTCGGTCGAGCAACCCAGCATGTATTTCAACATGGCGGAAAGCGGCGCCAAGCTCGATTCAGAGGCCGCGGCCACGATGATTTCGATTTACCGGAAAAACAACGGGCTCGGCGCCGTGGTGATCGACGCCGAACTGATGAGGGTGGCCGAATCCCAGTCGCAGGCGATGGCAAGTCGCAACAAGCTC
>DATGJS010000318.1:0-16277 GCA_035295025.1 Bradyrhizobium sp. | reverse complement strand
ATCAATATATCGGTGGGGTCGAGCATGCGATCCTGCACCTCTTGTACAGCCGCTTCTTCACCCGCGCCATGAAGGCGACCGGCCACATCGGTTTGAGTGAACCTTTCGCCGGTATGTTCACCCAGGGCATGGTGGTGCACGAGACCTATCAAAAGGCCGACGGCACTTATGTCACCCCGGCAGAGGTGAAGGTCGAGACTGGCGCCAATGGCCGGCATGCGGTGCTGGAAATGACCGGCGAGCCGGTCACGATCGGCGCGATCGAAAAAATGTCGAAGTCGAAGAAGAACACGGTCGACCCTGACGACATCATCGCAAGCTATGGCGCGGATGTCGCGCGCTGGTTCATGCTGTCGGACTCTCCACCTGACCGCGACGTCATCTGGAGCGATGAACGCGTCCAAGGCGCCGCCCGCTTCGTTCAGCGGTTGTGGCGGTTGATCCATGAAGCTTCCGAAATCGGGGCCCGCGCGCCCGCACCGCGCCCCGCCGCGTTCGGCGTCAGCGCTTTGGCATTGCGCAAGGCGAGCCACGGAGCGCTCGATAAGGTGTCGAGCGGAATCGAAAGGCTGCATTTCAACGTATGCCTCGCCCATATTAGGGAGTTTTCGAATGTCCTGGCTGATGTCCTGGCGGGCGGGGGGCAACGCGCGCCGGATCTGGTTTGGGCCATCCAAGAGGCTGCCATTATTCTGGTTCAATTGTTCGCACCGATGATGCCTCATTTGGCGGAGGCCTGCTGGGCGGTGCTGAAGCAACCCGGCCTGGTTTCGGAAGCCGATTGGCCAAAAATCGAACGAGATTTGCTGGTAGAAGACACCGTCACGCTCGTGGTCCAGGTCAATGGCAAGAAACGGGGCGAGATGGTCGTGCCCCGCGCGGCCCAAAATCCGGAAATTGAGGCTGCCGTTTTGGCGCTTGATGCGGTAAAACAGTCCCTGGGAGATAAGGCCGTTCGCAAAGTGATCATTGTTCCCATGAGGATCGTGAATGTCGTTGGCTAGGATCGTGGCTCGGTTACTCCTGGTGGCTGGGCTTGCAGCGCTGACCGCGGGCTGTTTTCAGCCGATGTATGCCGAGCACAAGGACGGCACGCCCGGTTTGCGGGAAAAGCTGATGGGAGTGGATCTCGCGCCGATCGATAAAGCAAATTCGTCGCGTGAGGCGCGGTTGGGGGTGGAAATCCGCAATGCGCTCGCATTTAAGCTCTATGGCAACGCCACCGGAACGCCGCCGACCCACCGTTTGGTGATTCGCTTCACGACCACCCGCTCCTCGCTATTGTCCGACGTGAACACTGGACTGCCGACGAGTGAAAATTACGGTATCGACGCGCAGTTCAACTTGGTCGAGATCGCCACCAACAAGTCGGTGATGACCGGGACCACTTTCTCCCACGTCACCTACGACATTCCCGGCAGCTATCAGCGCTTCGCCCGCGCCCGCGCTTCCCGCGACGCCGAGGATCGCGCATGTCAGGAGATCGCCGAGCATATCCAGACCCGCCTGGCCTCGTTCTTCTATGCCGGAACTTAAAATATTCGCGTCCGCAGATGCGCTTAAACAAGCAAGCCACGCGGTTGCGCGGCAATATTTGATGATACACGCGAATATGCGCGTTTGAACGACAGGCCTTTCGCCACGCCATGGTCGCGCTCCGAGGAAAAGAAATCGACGCCTTCCTGGGCCAGCCAGATCCGGGACGTCCCATTATCCTGCTTTATGGCCCTGACGCGGGTCTGGTGCGCGAACGCGCCGACGCACTGCTCACTTCGGCCGTTGACGACCCCAAGGATCCCTTTTCGCTGGTGCGGCTCGACGGCGATGAACTTTCCGCCGAACCGTCGCGGCTGGTGGAAGAAGCGCTGACGATCCCGCTATTCGGCGGCCGCCGCGCGATTCGCGTCCGCGCCGGCTCGCGAAATTTTGCCGGCGGCATCGATGCGCTGGCGGAAACGCCGCTGAAAGATTGCCGGATCGTGATCGAAGCCGGCGAGCTGCGGCCCGAATCCCCGTTGCGCAAGGCATGCGAGCGCGCCAAAACCGCGGTCGCGATCGCCTGTTATCCCGATACCGAACGGGATCTCGCCAAACTGATCGACGATGAATTGAAGCTGTCGAAGCTGCGCCTTTCTTCGGAAGCCCGCGCGGTACTGATGACCTCGCTCGGCGGCGACCGGCAAGCCTCGCGCAACGAGATTCGCAAGCTTACACTCTATGCCCATGGCAACGGCGAAATCACACTCGACGACGTCATGGCGGTCGTGGCCGATGCATCCGAACTCAAGATCGACCCGATCGTCGATAGTGCCTTTGCGGGAAATCCTTCCATCGTTGAGGCCGAATTCGCCAAGGCGATGGTGGCCGGAACCTATCCCGGGCTCATCATCTCCGCCGCTCAGCGTCAGGCGGCATGGCTCCACAAAGCCGCGATCGCGATCGGTGAGGGAACGCCCAGTTCAGCCGTGCTCGATGGCGGATTCCCAAGGCTCCATTTCTCGCGAAAGGCCAGTGTCGAGATGGCGCTACGCAATTTCAACGTGGCGCGGCTAACACTGATCATCGATCAACTCGCAACCGCGGCCCTCGAGATGCGTAAACAGGCGACCCTTGCGGCCGCGATCGGTCAACGCGCCCTGCTTTCGATCGCGGTGAACGCGAAACGGCGCGTATGATTTAAATCAGCGATCGATTCTCACGATTTCCTGCCCAGCCTTCGCACGATTTCATCGAGCTGATCCAGATCGCGATAGCGAATGTGCACGATGCCGCCGGAATCGCGGTGATCGATGCTGACGGCGAGCCCGAGCGCGTCGCCAACGCTTTTCTCCAGCGCAACCGTATTGGGATCCTTTGTTTTGCCGCCCCGCGCCTTTTGCGGTTTGCGTTCCGGCACGCCTTCATCGTGGGCCAAGGCTTCCGTCTGGCGCACATTAAGACCCTCTTCAACGATGCGTTTGGCGGCGGCGGCAGGATCAGGCACCCCGATCAGAGCCCTTGCATGGCCGGCCGATAATTGTCCGAGCGCGATGTAGGCCTGGACCTCGGCCGGCAATTTCGTAAGTCGCATCATATTGGCGACATGACTGCGGCTCTTGCCGACGATCTTGGCGATGTCTTCCTGGCTGCGTTTGAATTCGTTGGCGAGCGCATGATAACCCTGCGCCTCCTCCATCGCGTTGAGATCCTCGCGCTGCACGTTTTCGATGATCGCAATCTCGAGCGCATCCGAATCACTGACATCGACCGGCACGATCGGAACATCGTGGAGTCCTGCGAGTTGCGCCGCCCGCCAGCGGCGCTCGCCCGCGATGATTTCGAAACGATCCTGCGCGCCGCGTACCGGCCGCACCACAATCGGCTGGATCACGCCGTGCTGTTTGATCGAATCGGCGAGCTCGCCAAGCTCGTTTTCCGCGAATTCCCGCCGCGGATTACGCGGATTGGGTTTGATGAATTCGATCGGCACCTTGCGTTGCGCCCGCGGCCGTTCGATATGCGCGGCTTCCCCACCGACATCCCCGATCAGACTTGCAAGACCGCGCCCCAATCGCGAACGTGCTTCGTCGGCCATCGCCAACTCCCTTGGATTCAACTCAAATGCTCCCGTACCGGTTTCGTTTTGAACAGCGCGGCTTAATGCGTGCGAAGCTCACGCTCGCGCTGAATGACTTCCGTCGCGAGCTTGAGATAGGCGTCGCTGCCGACACATTTGAGATCGTAGACCAGCACCGGCTTGCCATAAGACGGTGCTTCGGAAATGCGCACGTTGCGCGGAATCATGGTGTTGTAAACTTTGCTACCCATGAACTGCCGGACATCGGCCACAACCTGGTTGGATAAATTGTTGCGCGAGTCGAACATCGTGAGCACGATGCCGTGGATTGATAGATTTGGATTGAGCGTGGAGCGCACCTGCTCCACGGTCTGCAAGAGTTGCGAAAGACCTTCGAGGGCAAAAAATTCGCACTGCAAGGGCACCAGGATCGCATCGGATGCGGCCATCGCATTGACGGTGAGAAGGTTGAGCGACGGCGGACAATCGATCAGAACGTAAGTGTAGTCGGCGTCCGGAGAGACGTTGTGATTCAACGCGGCAATCGCATCGCGCAGGCGGAAGGCGCGCCCCGGCGTCGTCCCCAACTCAAGTTCAAGGCCGGACAGATCCATGGTCGAAGGAGCAATGTGTAACCGCGGCACCGCGGTCGGCACCACCGATTCGCGTAACGTGGCTTCACCGATCAAGACATCGTAAGTCGAGCAATTGCGGTCACGGCGATCGATCCCGAGGCCCGTTGACGCATTGCCCTGCGGATCGAGATCGACGATCAAAACCCGTTCGCCGATCGCAGCCAGCGCGGTGCCGAGATTGATCGCGGTCGTCGTCTTGCCAACGCCGCCTTTCTGATTGGCCAGCGCCAGAATGCGCGGATGGCTGGCTTTGGAGTCATCTTCTTGAAACATCTGATTAATTTCGGTCATAGCGGAAGGCCATCAGCGTTAACGGAAGGGTTGCGCCGCTCGATCCGATCGAGTTCGACGATCCAGCCATGTCCGCCGGTGCGGCTGGAATGGAGCTGAGGCTTAATCTTCCAATATTTAGTGGCCTCCGTCAATTCGGCTTCTACATCTTGTCCTTTGAGAAACAGCGCTTTTGCACCTTTTCCAACCCAGGGTTCCGCAAAGCCGAGGAGTTGATGTAGCGGAGCCACCGCCCGCGCGGTGACACAATCGATCGGGCCGGTGATTCTATCCACGGTATCCCCAATGTCGGCCAGATGGATGATGCCGGGTGCCCCGGTCACACGAAGAGCCTCGCGCAGGAAAGCCGCCTTCTTGGCGTTACGCTCGACCAGATGCACCAAAGCTCGGTTTTTTTCGGCAAGGGCACAAGCAACGACAATACCGGGAAAACCACCCCCGCTGCCGAAATCAACCCAAGTCTTTGCGGCAGGTGCAAAATCTAAAAGCTGCAAGGAATCAGAGATATGACGAGACCAAAGGGTCGGTAATGTCGAGGGGGCAACAAGGTTGGTTTTGTTTTGCCATTCCAGAAGCAGGCTTACGAAGCGATCCAGCCGCGCTCCTGTTTCACGTGAAACAGGGGTGAGTTTCAATGCGCTTTCCCTATCCAAAGCTAAGCCCATTTCTGGATCGGATCGGACAGCCGCACTCATCGACGATCTTTCCTCCGACATAGCCGCCTTGCGGACAGAGTGGAAGCGTATGTTTCACGTGAAACGAATGATGGCTTGGCGGTATCTAGGCGGTTTTTCGCCGGGCTTCTCGCCTCAAATAGGCAGCGAGAATACCCAAAGCAGCCGGTGTGATGCCATCGAGCCGTCCCGCCTGCCCGACTGTGAGCGGCCGTGCCGCTTCGAGCTTGGCACGCGCTTCATTCGACAGGCCAGGGACCGCACTGAAATCGATATCCATCAAGGCCAGGCTTTCATCGCGCCTAAAAGCTTCGACATCAGCGGTTTGACGCTTGAGATAGACATCATATTTCGCGTCGATTTCAAGGTGGGATGCAATTCCTGGATCGACGGACATTAATTCCGGCCAAATGGCACAAATTTGCGCCCAGCCGAGCTCTGGATAAGCGAGGAGCTCAAAGGCGGACCGGCGCTGACCGTCTTTGTTGAGCGTAAGTCCGTGGCGGGCGGCTTCATTCGGCGTCAAGGTCAATGCTTTGGCCTCGGCTTTTGCGGCGTTCAAGGCCGCCATTTTGGCCGCGTGCCGGAGCGCCCGCGCCGATCCCACGCATCCCAAGGCAATCCCGCGGTCGGTCAAGCGCTGATCCGCATTGTCCGCCCGCAGCGTCAGGCGATACTCCGCGCGTGAGGTGAACATGCGATAGGGTTCGCTAATTCCCCGCGTGACGAGATCGTCGATCATCACGCCAAGATAGCCATCGGCGCGGTCAAACAGGATCGGAGCCGCGTCACCGGCGGCAAGGGCGGCGTTGAGTCCCGCCACCAACCCCTGCGCGGCGGCTTCTTCGTACCCGGTCGTTCCGTTGATTTGCCCAGCCAAAAACAGGCCCGGAAGCCGCTTGGCCTGAAGGGTCGGATCAAGCTCTCGTGGATCGACATGGTCATATTCGATCGCATAGCCCGGGCGAACCATCCGCACCCGCTCCAGTCCCGGGATCGAAGCGAGAATGCCTAGCTGCACTTCTTCCGGGAGCGAGGTCGAGATACCGTTGGGATAGACCGTTGTGTCGTCCAAACCCTCCGGCTCCAGAAAGATCTGGTGGCCGTCCCGATCGCCGAAGCGGACGATCTTGTCCTCAATCGAGGGGCAGTAGCGCGGGCCGGTACTCTTGATCTGACCGGAATACATTGGCGAACGGTGGACATTGGCGCGGATGACCTCGTGGGTCGCCGCCGTGGTCCGGGTAATGCCGCACTGAATTTGCGGTGTCGTGATTCGGCCGGTCATCACCGAAAAGGGCTCCGGCGGATCATCCCCCGGCTGCATCTCCACGGCTGACCAGTCGATACTGGTGCCATCGAGTCGCGGCGGGGTCCCGGTTTTCAGCCGGCCCAATGTAAAACCGATACGTTCAAAGGATGACGACAGGCCCAGCGCCGGCGCTTCTCCCACCCGGCCGGCCGGCCAATTCTTTTCCCCGAGATGAATCAAGCCGCGAAGAAAGGTGCCGGTGGTGACGACGACCGCGCCGGCCGACAATTCGCGGCCATCGGAAAGTATAACCCCCGCAATACGATCCCCCTGCACCGACAGCTCGTCCGCTTCCCCCTCGATCACCGACAAATTGGCGGTTTGGCGGATCGCGGCCTGCATCGCGGCAGCGTAAAGCTTACGGTCGGCCTGGGCGCGCGGGCCTCGAACGGCTGGACCTTTGCGGCGGTTGAGCATGCGAAACTGGATACCGGCGGCGTCGGCGACACGCCCCATAAACCCATCCAACGCATCCACCTCCCGGACGAGATGACCTTTGCCAAGGCCTCCAATCGCGGGGTTACAAGACATCGCGCCAATTGTCGCAAAACGATGAGTCAGAAGCGCCGTCTTCGCGCCGATCCGGGCGGCGGCGCTGGCGGCTTCGCAGCCCGCATGCCCGCCGCCAATGACAACGACATCAAATGATTCCGGCCGAAAATTCATGCCGCGACTTGTATACCGCCGCCGGTCAAGTCGGAAGTGGCAAAGTGAGCGAGGGAAGGCCGGCGATTCGTTTCACGTGAAACAGATCCTCAAGTACAAAAAATGAATTCAAAATCACTACTTTCCGATACAAAATTCCTTGAAAATAACGTCCAATAGGTCCTCGACATCCACCCGGCCCAGCAGTCGGCCTAGGCTGTGCGACGCGGCCCTCAACTCTTCCGCCATCAGCTCCTCCCCGCTTTCCCCGGCAGCCAGGCTGCGCCGCAATGCATCAACGGTTTCCCGCAACAAGTTTCGCTGCCGTTCCCGCCCGATCGCCGCTCCCTCCGCCACACCGAAATAATCCCGGGCAAAGTCCATCAAGGCCGCGATCAATTCCGAAACCCCATCGCCCCGTGCCGCGGAAATCCCGAAGTTGGCGCTCTTGTTGGCCTCCGCTGAGCTGGCGGCACACGGCTCCTTTTGTCCCGGCCCGTTAAGGTCAATCTTGTTCCGAACCCTCCACATTGCGGTTTGTGCCGACGCGGCGATCATGTCGTCACTACTCTCGGCGTCCGTCATCCACAGGATGAGATCGGCCTCCGCCGCGCGCAACCGGGCTCGACGCACACCTTCCTGCTCCACCGGATCGTCAGTATCCCGAATTCCCGCCGTGTCGATCACAGTTACCGGATACCCATCCAGATCAAGTTGAACCTCGATCACATCGCGCGTGGTGCCGGCATGCGGCGATACGATCGCAACCTCCCGTCGCGCCAGGAGATTGATCAATGTCGACTTCCCGACATTTGGCGGACCGGAGATGGCGACCAGCATACCGTCGCGTAACCGCTCACTTCGCCCCTGCGCCACCAGGGTTTCTTGAATCTCGCCGAGCAGCGATTTGATCATCGGTAACGCGCGACCGATGAGTTCCATGGGGACATCGCCCTCGTCGGAGAAATCGATGCCGGCTTCAATCAGCGCCGAAGCCTCGATCAATCGCGCCCGCCAATCCCGTGCCTTATCGCCGAGCAAGCCTTTTAGCTGGCGCAATGCCTGTCGGCGTTGCCGATCGGTGTCGGCGTGAATCAAATCATCAAGCGCTTCGGCTTCGGTAAGATCGAGCTTGCCATTCTCAAACCCACGGCGGGTGAATTCACCGGGCTCCGCGGCCCTGACATTCGTCATGACCGACAGCGCCGCAAACAGAGCTGCCTGCACCGCGCGGCTGCCATGAATGTGAAATTCGGCGACATCTTCCCCCGTTGCACTTGCCGGTCCCGGGAACCAAAGCACCATGGCATCGTCGAGCGGCTGTCCGTGCCCATCCCGCAATAAAACCCTGGTGGCTTTTCGGGCCAAAGGCATCCTGCCCGCCAAGGCTTCAAGGACAGGACCCGCCATCGGACCCGACACGCGCACGATCGAAATCGCGCTGGGAGGTCGGCCCGACGACAGTGCAAAAATGGTTTGCTCACGCGGATGCATGGCTTATTTGGGCGCGAGTGCTTGAAAATGCAACGGAAATAGAAATCACCGGGCCAGCCTGGAAGGCCTCAAGGCGGGTGGGTCCGGATCATGCTCTCAGCACAAGCTTCCGGAGGAGCGGCCATCCCCCCCGATATCAAAAAGGCGTCTCCGCGTAAGCGGAAACGCCTTTATAGGCCAATGACCTACTTTGCCCGTTACGTATTCATCGATTCGAAGAATTCCGCGTTATTTTTGGTATTTCGGAGCTTATCGAGCAGGAAGTCGATCCCATCCATCGTTCCCATCGGATTGAGAATCCGACGCAACACATACATCTTCTTCAAGACCTGCGGATCGGTGATCAACTCCTCCTTGCGGGTGCCGGACCTCGAAATGTCGATCGCCGGGAAGGTGCGCTTGTCGGAAACCTTGCGATCGAGAATCAGTTCGGAATTGCCGGTGCCTTTGAACTCTTCGAAAATCACTTCGTCCATGCGGCTGCCGGTATCAACCAAAGCGGTGGCGATGATGGTCAGCGACCCGCCCTCTTCGATATTGCGCGCGGCACCGAAGAAACGTTTCGGCCGCTGCAACGCATTGGCATCCACGCCGCCGGTCAATACCTTACCCGAGGACGGCACGACGGTGTTGTAGGCACGTCCGAGCCGGGTGATCGAATCGAGCAAAATGACAACGTCGCGCCCATGCTCGACCAGCCGTTTGGCTTTTTCGATCACCATCTCGGCGACCTGCACATGACGCACCGCCGGCTCGTCAAAGGTCGAGGACACGACCTCGCCCTTGACCGAGCGCTGCATGTCCGTGACTTCTTCCGGCCGCTCGTCAATCAACAGCACGATCAAATAACATTCGGGATGGTTGGCCGTGATCGAATGCGCGATGTTCTGCATCAGCACGGTCTTGCCGGTTCGTGGCGGCGCCACGATCAACGCGCGTTGGCCTTTGCCGATCGGTGCGACAATGTCGATAACCCTTGCAGACAGGTCTTTCCTGGTCGGATCGTCAATTTCCATCCGGAACCGCTGATTGGGAAATAGCGGCGTGAGATTGTCGAAATTGACCTTGTGCTTGGATTTTTCAGGGTCTTCGAAATTGAGCGTATTGACCTTCAATAGCGCAAAATATCGCTCACCCTCCTTGGGACTGCGGATATGGCCTTCGATAGTGTCCCCGGTGCGAAGTCCAAATCGCCGAATCTGCGACGGTGAGACGTAGATGTCATCGGGTCCCGGCAGATAATTGGCGTCCGGCGAACGCAAAAATCCGAAGCCATCGGAAAGCACCTCAACGACACCCTCACCGATAATGTCGGTTTCCTGAATCGCAAGCTGCTTGAGAATGGCAAACATCAGCTCCTGCTTGCGCATCGTGCTGGCGTTTTCGACCCCCTTTTCTTCCGCGAACGACACGAGTTCGGCTGCCGTTTGAGCTTTAAGGTCTTGAAGTTTTATTTCCCGCATTGGGAGGGTCCTGTGAAGTGCTTTAAAGAGGGGAATGCAAGATGGCTTTCAGGAAAGTGCGGACATCTAGTCAGGAAGGTCCGCAGGTCTGAGCAAGGAAAGCGCCTGGAAAGGCTTCAAACCTGATGCGGCGGCCGGTCCAATAAGAAACCGGAACGCAACCACATCCGCCTGCGTAGGGTGGGATTTGACCAATATAGAAAATCACCCAACCTTCTGCAAGGTGGCACCGAAATGGGTAGGCTTGAGGTTTGTGCGTTGCTACGGTTTGATCACCACCAGGATCACGATCCCGATCATCAAAAATGTTGGTACCTCATTGATAAATCGATAAAATTTTTGGTTACGCTGATTCCTGTCCGCGGCAAAATCCTTCACACAGCGGGAAAAAAACCCGTGGACCCCCGATAAGATCAGCACCAGAAGAATTTTTCCGTGCAGCCAGCCCGATGAAAACCAGTGCCCCGTCCAGGCCAGATAAAGTCCCGCCAACCAAGTCACGATCATCGCCGGATTGATGATTGCTTTCAGCAACCGGCGTTCCATTAGTTTAAAGGTCTCGGACTGTTTTGAGCCGGTTTCAGCCTCGCAATGATAGACGAATAGACGCGGCAAATAGAGCATTCCGGCCATCCACGCGATGACCGCAATCAGATGCAGCGCTTTAATCCATTCATACATCAAAACGCGCTTTCAATCGAATGATCATGCTCTTTCAAAACGACCTCGCTCGTTCTTCGCTACCTGTCGGGGACGAGACATATCCGTAATCGCCTCTTATCTAAAACTAAAATTATAGATTCTTAGGTTTGAGTCTAAGTAGCGGTGAATTAGACCCGTACAAAATCGTCCAATCATTGCTCAGAACTTTTCACATTGATCGACAACTTCACCGCTACCGACGCCGAACGCGTTTACACCATCGGTTTCAATCTCTTGGCTCATGAAGCGGCCAGGTTATCAAGAGACAAATCCACAAAATCTCACTAACCTTGCGAGGTGAGGAAGGACTTATCCTCACGATGAGCCCTGTGAACAAAAAACCGGGTTATCCCCGGAGGCATAGGCTGGCCGGTGTTCTCTTAGGATAAGCTCCACAAGGATTCACAGATTACACAGGAATTTTCGTGCCCACCACGAACAATTATTTTCACTTACATCTGGTCTCCGATTCCACGGGCGAGACGTTGATCACGGTCGCCCGCGCGGTCGCCGCGCAATATGCCAATGTGACAGCGGTCGAACATGTTTATCCGCTGGTGCGCAGCCAAAAGCAGCTCGATCGGGTATTGAGTGAAATCGAGGAAGCGCCCGGTATTGTGCTTTTCACTTTGCTGGAAAAGGATCTCGTGGATCGCTTGCAGTCGAAATGCCAGGAGATCAACATTCCGAGCCTCTCGATCATCGGCCCGGTGATGCAGTTATTCCAAGCCTATCTGGGAGCGCCGACCACTGGGCGGGTCGGCGCCCAACACACTTTGAATGCCGAATATTTCAAGCGGATCGATGCGCTGAATTACACGATGATCCACGACGATGGCCAACATGTGGAAGGGCTGGATGAAGCCGATGTGATTCTGGTTGGCGTCTCCCGCACCTCGAAAACGCCGACCTCCATCTATCTCGCCAACCGCGGCATCCGCACCGCCAATGTCCCACTGGTGCCGGGAATTCCGATTCCGCATCAATTGGAAACCCTGACCAAACCATTGGTGGTCAGCTTGCATGCGACGCCAGAGCGGTTGATTCAGGTACGACAAAACAGATTGCTCAGCATGGGCGACCGAGACAACGATATCTATATCGACCGTCAGGCGGTGACCGACGAAGTCGCGTTCGCGCGCCGCCTAAGCGCCAAATTCAATTGGGCGCAACTCGATGTCACCCGTCGTTCGATCGAAGAAACCGCGGCGGCGGTATTGAAGCTCTATGCGGACCGGCAGCGACAGCGGTTGAGCGAATGACGTTGTGGCGTTCAGAAAAACCATTGGTTTTGGCGTCGCAGAGCAGGACGCGGCAAATTCTCCTGGCCAATGCCGGCTTGAGATTTGAGAGCGATCCGGCTGAGATCGACGAGCGGGCCATTCAAGCCGCCTCGGGCCTGGTGGAACCCGGCGCAATCGCGGGCCTTCTCGCCCGCGAAAAAGCCCTTGCCGTTTCCGCCCGGCGACCGGCCCAATACGTCGTCGGCGCCGACCAGACCTTGGCGTTGGGGACGAGACCATTCAACAAACCCGCCGGACGGGAGCTGGCGGCCGAACAATTGCGTGCCTTGGCGGGTCGGCGCCACGAGCTATATGCGGCGATTGCGGTTGCACGGGATGGAAAAATACTCTTCGAACATGTAGCCGTCGCGCGCATGACCATGCGCGGGTTGGATGAGGCCGCCATCGAAACATATCTGGACGAGGCGGGTGCTGCGGTCGGTTCGAGTGTCGGCGCCTATCAGCTCGAACGGCTCGGTATTCATCTGTTCGAACAGATCGAAGGCGATCACTTCACGATTCTTGGCCTTCCATTGCTGCCTTTGCTTGCGTTTTTTCGACGCGCGGGGTTGCTTGCAATTTAAGAAAGAATGGCAGTCATTGCATGATCGTGCTTGGGCTCACCGGTTCAATCGGTATGGGAAAATCGACCACCGCGAAATTGTTCGCGGAAGCCGGTGTCCCGGTCTACGATGCCGATGCCGCCGTGCATAAGCTCTATGAGGGGGAGGCCGTGTCCGTCATCGAGGCCGCATTTCCCGGAACGACCGCCGGCGGCAAGGTCGATCGCAACAAGCTTTCGGTCCATGTCGTACACGATCCGGACGCCATCAAACGGCTTGAGCAAATCGTCCATCCGATGCTCCGGGCGTCACGGCAAAAATTTCTTCGCGACGCCGAGCAATCCGGCGCGCTTGTCGCGGTCATTGACGTGCCCTTGCTGTTTGAAACCGGCGGCGAACGGAATGTCGATGCGGTGATCGTGGTGACGACGTCTCCGGAGCTTCAGCGCGAGCGTATTCTGGCCCGTCCCAACATGACCGAACAGAAGTTTGAGGGGATTTTGGCGCGCCAAATGCCCGATGCCGAAAAAAGAAAACGCGCGCATTTCCTGGTGGATACCTCGCACGGCCTTGATCCCGTGCGGGCGCAAATCCGCGACATTCTAAATGAGGCTGCTAAACTGCCGTCCGGACGATCCTGATTCGTCTTTCTTGGCGGTATTGGCCTCATGCGCGAAATCATACTCGACACCGAAACCACCGGCCTTGATCCGCTGCGCGGCGATCGGCTGGTCGAAATCGGGTGCGTCGAAATCTTCAATCGCATGCCGACCGGGCAGACCTTTCATCGCTACTTTAATCCTGATCGCGATATGCCGGCGGAGGCGTTCGCGGTGCATGGGCTTTCCAGTGAATTTCTCGCGACCAAACCTCGATTTGCGGAAGTCGTCGAGGAATTCCTGGCCTTCATCGGCGATGCGCCGCTTGTGATCCACAACGCCACTTTTGATATCGGCTTCATCAATGCGGAACTGGATCGAATCAAACTGCCGGCGATTTCGAAAGAGCGGCTTGTCGACACGTTGTTGCTGGCGCGGCGGAAACACCCCGGCGTCTCCAATCGGCTCGACGATCTCTGTTCGCGTTATGCGATCGACAATTCCCGCCGCACCAAACACGGCGCATTGCTCGATGCCGAGCTTCTCGCCGAGGTGTATATCGACCTGATCGGTGCCCGGCAGTCGCAATTGCTTCTTGCGACAGAAACCCGCGACATACGGATCGCAGGACTTGGCGAAACGCCGCGGCGTCAACGCGAGATACCGCTTGTGCCGCGGCTCACCAAAGCCGACCGCACCGCCCACCGGGATTTCGTTTTGACGCTCGGCGATAAACCGATCTGGAACGATTTTTTGCCGGCCGTCAGCTCGGCTTGATCTGAGAAGCCTGCATCTGCGCGGCTTGCCGCTCCATATTCTGGCGGTATAGACCGACAAAATCGACCGGATCGAGCATCAGCGGCGGGAAGCCCCCATTGCGAACCGCGTTGGCGACGATTTCGCGGGCAAACGGGAACAATAAGCGCGGGCATTCGATCATGACCAAAGGATGCAGATTTTCCTTCGGCACGTTGACGATTCGGAACACGCCGGCATAGGCAAGATCAAAACTGAATATCAGCTTGTCGGCGTTTTCCGCCTTGCCTTCGATCGAGAGAATCACTTCGAATTCGTTCTCGGCGACGTTATTGGCGCTGACATTGATCTGGATATTGATCGCCGGTTGTTGCTGTTGCGGCACCAGGGACGCGGGTGCGTTTGGATTTTCAAACGAAAGATCCTTGGTGTATTGCGCCAACACGTTCAATTGCGGAGGAAGGGCGGCCTCGGGAGCAGGAGGCGCGCCATTGCCGTTGGTCATCAGATGTTCTCCTGGAACGTGGGGGCGGTGAAGGTTCACGCTTCTTCAAATTCACCGAAGGGGCCCGCGAAAACCTTGTCGCCGAGTGGCTATCATAGCCCCGCCTCTTTCCACAAGAACGACCATTCGCCTGATCGGAAGTCTCGCTTGGCACAACCTTGTAAGCGGGGATTGGATGAAGACGCCGGACCGCTTCCCTAAACTTCCCTTAAATGTTTGATTTTACGTAATTTCCTGGCGCCACGGGAATTTCCCCTCGCGCTTAAAAGGCGCTAGAATTCGACTTAAGCCAATGGCCTCTTCGTCAAGCTCGGGTATTCTTTGTCGCAGAACGCCATTGGCCGGCCCAGGTTTCGTGCCTACATGCTGCTGGCCTATCCGTGATGTAATCTCAAGGCTGCTCTATACCCGCCGCCGAAACCATCCCGGCGCATGGAATGAGAAAGCGAATTCGACGTGGATATTTACACCATCATCTTCCTGGCGTTGGCCGTCTTTATCTTTCTTCGGTTGCGCAATGTTCTTGGACAGCGCACGGGAAGTGAACGGCCGCCCTATGATCGCGCGGCACGTAATATCGTGCAGGGAGTGCCGGACAGCAACGTCGTTCCGATGCCGGGAACGGTGATCGATCAAGCACCGCTTGCGCCGACGGCCGATGTGGTTGCGCCGGCGGATCGCTGGAAAGGCTTCGCGGAAGCGGGAACTTCCCTGGCTCAGGGTCTGGACGCGATCCTGGCTCAGGATTCCTCTTTCGAACCGGGGCATTTTCTCAGTGGCGCGCGCAGCGCTTATGAAATGATCGTGTTGGCCTTTGCCAATGGCGATCGCCGGGCGCTGAAGGATCTTCTCTCATCGGAAGTCTATGAAAGTTTCGATGCCGCGATCAAGGAACGCGAGCGGGAGGAGCGTAAGGTCGAGACGCGATTTGTTTCAATCGACAAGGCGGAAATCGTCGGCGCCGAAGCGCGTGACCGCGCCGCGCAGCTTACCGTTCGTTTTGTCTCGCAAATGATCTCGGTCACCCGGGACAAGACCGGGGCCATTGTCGAGGGCAGCCCGGATAAAGTTGTCGATATCACCGATATCTGGACATTCGCCCGCGATACAGCCTCGCGCGATCCGAACTGGAAACTGGTTGGCACGGGAAGCGGTCATTAAAGCGCCGCGAGGAAGAGCGTAAGGGTCGCTCGTGCCACCGATCTGGAATCCCCGCAAAAGAGCAAAGGGGGCGAGTTCAATCGGTGATTTCGAAACTTGTGTCAGGCGGCCCCGCAATGAATCACAAGTTTTGGAAACCAGACACCGGCTTATATCGAGAGCGGGATTTTGCGATCGCCATCGGCGTGATCGTTCTTGCGCTTTCTTTCGTCCCCTTCGCAGCGATCGCCGCGCGCAAAGCGCATGTCTGGCTTGACCCACGCGGCGAGCATTTCCGTGCCCCGGCACCCCGCGCCCTGCCCTATCCCCGTCTTGTGTGGCCGATCGAGATCGATGGCGGTCAATATAGGCCGGTGGCATGGGACGAGATCGCCGGCTGGGCCGCCGATGATCATTTGCAAGCCTATAAGGCTTTTCGTTCCAGTTGTGCGTCGATTGCCGGGCAACGAAATCCGACCGCGGACGTCAAGGCGCTTGGAACCTCGCTGCGCGCACCCTGCCGCGCCGCCAAGGCGCTCGATATCACCGATCGCGCCAAGGCTCGCGCTTTCTTCGAAGAGAACTTTCTACCCTTGGAAATAGCGCGACTCGGCGAGGAGGCCGGTTTTGTCACGGGTTATTATGAACCTGTTATCGAA
>DATGJS010000317.1:0-28273 GCA_035295025.1 Bradyrhizobium sp. | reverse complement strand
TTTCGAGATCGACCCTTGTCCCTCAAAAACCTTTCCACCTACTGGAAGAAACGGGATTTCGAAAAGACCGCCGAGCCGCGCGGCGAGGCGCCGGTCCAACCGTCGCGGATTCGCCGCTTCGTCATTCAAAAACACGACGCTACCCGCCTGCATTACGATCTTCGGCTTGAGTTCGACGGCGTCTTTAAATCCTGGGCGGTCACTCGCGGCCCCTCGCTCGACCCGCATGACAAGCGTCTGGCGGTCGAGGTGGAGGACCATCCGCTCGATTACGGCGATTTCGAAGGCACCATTCCGAAGGGTCAATATGGCGGCGGCACGGTTCAGCTTTGGGACCGTGGCTATTGGGAATCGGACGATCCCGAAAAGGGTTTTGCCAAGGGCGATTTGAAATTCACGCTGCACGGCGGCAAGTTGCATGGCGGCTGGGTATTGGTGCGCATGCGGCACGACCGTAACGGTGGTAAGCGCACCAATTGGCTCTTGATCAAGCATCGCGACGAATATGCCCGCGAAGGAAGCGCCAACGATATCCTCGAAGGCGATCGCTCGGTCGCCTCGGGACGGACGATGCAAGAGATTGCCGAGGGCAAGGGCCGGGCGCCAAAACCGTTCATGACGGAAAAGTCCGGTCGCGGCAAGGCCGATGCGGTATGGCATTCGAACCGTGGCGAAGCGGCGCAGGCGCGTGCGCGGATCAATACGCTGCCATCGCGCGCCGCCTCCGCCAAAGCAGTGCAGCCCGCGAGAATCTCGGCGATGCCGGATTTTGTCGATTTCGAGCTTTGTACCCTGGTCGATCGGCCGCCGAGCGGTCCCAATTGGTGCCACGAAATCAAATTTGACGGCTATCGCATGCAGTTGCGGATCGAGGACGGAAAAGCCGTTCTCAAAACGCGCAAGGGCCTGGATTGGACCGGTAAATTTGACGAGATCGCCAAAGCGGGGAGAAAATTACCCGACGCGCTTATTGACGGCGAAATCGTCGCGCTTGACCGTCAAGGCGTGGCGAATTTTTCATCGTTGCAAGCTGCGATTTCCGACGGCGCCACCGAAAACCTGATTTTTTACGCCTTCGATCTTCTGTTTGCGGGCCGCGAAGACCTTCGCGCCCTGCCGCTTGCCGAACGAAAGGCGCGTTTGAAGCGCATGCTCGATGCGCGTGAAAAGAAGAAGACCGAACCAATCCGCTATGTCGAGCATTTTGAAGAGGACGGCGATGCCGTGCTCGAAGCGGCCGCCAAATTGTCGCTCGAAGGCATCGTGTCGAAGAAGCTCGACTCGCCATACAAATCCGGGCGTTCCGAGAACTGGACCAAGGCCAAATCGCGTGCCGGGCAGGAAGTCGTGCTCGGCGGGTGGAAGACGACGAACGGAAAGTTTCGCTCGTTGATGGCGGGCCTTCGCCGTGGCGACCACCTCGCTTTTGTCGGCCTGATCGGTACCGGCTTTGGCCAGGATGTGGTGCGGCGGATCATGCCGGCGTTGAAAAAAGCCGCGTCCAACCAAAATCCGTTCGGTGGCAAGGAGGCGCCGCGCAAGACAAGCGACGTCCATTGGTTGAAGCCGGAACTCGTCGCCGAAATCGAATTCGCGGGTTTCACCGAGGGCGGAAATATCCGGCAGGCGTCATTCAAGGGCCTGCGTCACGATAAGGCCGCCGATGAAATCGTGGAGGAAATGCCGGCCGGGCGAACCATCACGACGCCGTCTCGCATAACGGCGTCGAAGCACTCGGCCGAGATCATGGGCGTCGTCATTTCGAAGCCCGACAAGGAGCTGTGGCCGGCCGGTGGCGACGGCAAGGCTGTGACCAAGCTCGACCTTGCGCGCTATTTCGAAGCGGTCGGAGATTGGATGATCGTTCATTTGAAGGGACGGCCATGCTCCGTCTTACGCGCGCCCGACGGTATTCATGGCGAGAAATTCTTTCAGCGCCACGCGATGCCGGGCACGTCGAATCTCATTGAGCTCATCAAGGTTTCCGGAGAACGAAAACCTTATCTTCAGATCGACCGCGTCGAGGGGTTGGTGGCCGTCGCCCAATCCGGCGGGCTTGAGCTGCATCCCTGGAATGGCGCGCCCAACGCGCCCGACATTCCCGGCCAGCTGGTGTTCGATCTCGATCCCGCGCCCAATGTCGCCTTCGCCGAAGTCGTCGAGGCCGCCAAGGACATGCGAGAACATCTCGACGCGTTGGGTCTTGAAAGTTTCTGCAAGACCACCGGCGGCAAGGGATTGCATGTCGTGGTGCCGTTGAGCTCCGGCGCCAAAGACAAAGTGAGCTGGAAGGAGGCCAAGGCCTTTGCCCAGGGGGTTTGTCAATGGATGGCCCGCGAAAAGCCCGCGCGATATCTGCTCAACATGTCGAAAAAGCTGCGCGAGGGAAAAATATTTCTCGATTATTTGCGTAACGACCGCTCGGCTACCGCGGTCGCCGTTCTTTCGCCGCGCTCGCGTGACGGCGCGACCGTCGCAATGCCCCTGACCTGGGTACAATTGCGCGCCGATCTCGATCCGAAGCGTTATACGGTGCGCAGTGTTCCCTCGCTGCTTGCCAAGAGCAAAGCATGGGAAGGTTATGACGAGGCGGCGTCATCGATCAAAGGCGCGATCAGAAAACTCGCGGCAAAATAAAGAATCGGATCACGAGGTTCAAAGTCGGCCGAGCAAAACCAATATCAACAAAATAATGACGACAAGCCCGAGCCCACCCCCGCCATAATAGCCGGTGCCGTAAAACGGACCGCCGCCGATGCCGCTAAAACCGCCAAGTAGCGCAATGATTAAAATAATCAGAATGATGGTTCCAATAGACATAGACCTCTCCTCAGCCGATTTTCAGCTTCCTGTCGTTCTCACATCAGGTGAGAAAACAAATCGGAACTTGGAAAGTTCCTGCGCGCCGTGGGCAGATCGCCGGCCTCAACGCGTTTTGAGATGCCAGAAGACCGACCATGGTTTGAACGTGGTGTCGGGCGCCTCGCCCCAGATCAGCCTACCTTCGCTGGCCATGCCTTTGGTTGTCGTGTCGCACAGATTGGCTTTCAGGCTAAGAATGGCGCCGTCGCCCAATCGCCAATGCGCCGTCAGTAAACCATCGTGGGTCACCTGGGCTTCGCCAAAAGCGGCGCCGGCAAGCCGGGGAATGATTTCGCGACGGCGTATCGCAAGCAGTTGGCGAATGAAAGCGAGCCGCGTGCTGCCCTTGCATTTCTCCCAATCGAGCTTGGCAGATTGAAACGTGGCTTCGCTCAAGGGATCTGGGACCTCGACGCTATGGTTTGTACGAGTCCAGGCATATTCCTTGCGGCGGCCTTCACGCACCGCTTTTGCGAGTTCGCCCTTGAAGGCGCAAAAGAACGGGAAGGGCCTTTTCGATCCCCATTCCTCGCCCATGAACAGCATGGGGATAGCGGGCGCGAGCAATGTGATCGCAAGGGCGGCTTCGATCGCTTCGGATTTCGTGTGGCTTTCCAGCCGGTCGCCAAACGCGCGGTTGCCGATCTGGTCGTGGTTTTGCAGGAAATTGACAAAGGCTGTCGGTGGCAATCCACCGCTGGCTTCGCCGCGGGGTTTTCCGCCGCGATGTTCGGAAGCCTCGCCTTGATAGACCAAGCCAGAACCAAGGCTGCGGGCCAAGTCGCGAATAGGCGAACGGCGATAGTCGCGGTAATAGCTTTGCGTCTCGCCCGTCAGTTTGACATGCCAGGCGTGGTGGTAATCGTCGTTCCATTGCGCGCGAAATTTTCCGCGCGGAGGATCTTGGGCCGGATCGAGGAGGCTGACGCGGTTGTCGTCATTTTCAAGCACGAGATGGATGTGGCGGCCGCTCCGGGTGGCGAGCTGGCCCGCCGCGAGGCTGAGATCGCGCAGCATCGAGAGCCCATGGGGCTCGACGATCGTGTGTACGGCATCCAGCCGCAACCCGTCGAAGCGGTATTCGTCGAGCCAATAAAGCGCGTTCTCGACCGCAAAAGCGCGCACCTGCGGCACGCGGTAATCGATCGCATGGCCCCAAGGCGTTTGCGTCCCGGTAAAGAAAGCCGGCGCATACCGGCCGAGATAATTCCCCTCGGGTCCGAAATGGTTATAGACCACATCGAGAAACACCACCATCCCGCGCCGATGCGCCTCATCGATGAGGCGCTTCAAGTCCTCCGGGCGGCCATAGGCGCTGTCGGGCGCGTACCACAACACGCCATCGTACCCCCAATTGCGCCTGCCGGCGAAATCCGCAAGCGGCAGCAATTCGAGCGCGGTGATTCCGGTCTCGGCGAGATGATCGAGCCTGTCGATCATCGCGCGATAAGTGCCTTCGCGCGTGAAGGCGCCGACATGGGCTTCGATCAGAACCGTCTCATGCCAGGGCCGTCCGCGCCAGTTCGTGACCTGCCAGCGATAGGCGGAAGGGTCGATCACTTCGCTCGGACCGAACACGCCATCGGGTTGGAAGGCGGATGCCGGATCGGGCACCTCGATCCCGCCATCGACCCGGAATCGATAGCGAGCGCCGGCCTTGACGCCGCTCACGTCGTTTTCAAACCAGCCATCTTTGCCGCGTTGAAGCGTGTAGGGACGCTCAAGCAGCACTTCGACGTGTTCGGCCGCCGGCGCCCACAGGCGGAAAATCGTGCCTTCCGCGGTCAGCTTCGCGCCGAAATGTCTTTCACTGAGACGTCTTTCATTCATGGCGAGCCCGAAAACACCAGCACCGAGCGGGGAGGCGCATGAGTTTCGCTCCCCGAAGCAAAGTCGCGCGTAGCCCACGCGACATCGGCGGTGTTCAATCGTTGCTGCCAGCTTCTATATTCCGGCAGTTTCGGCAGGTGGAAGGCGATCGCTTCAGAGGCGGCGTTGAGCACGATGAAAATCGGCGGTTGGTTTTGTTCCACCGGCGCGAGCACATAGGCCAGAAAGCGGCCTTCCGGGAAATTCCAATCTTGCTCTTTCATTTCCTCGGCCGAGGGCGTGAGCCACAGCACGCCATAGGATCCATCCGCGCGCCGGCCGTCGAGCCAATGATGAGGCCGGATTTGGGAAAAGCGCCGGCGCAATTCGCTCAACTGACCGATGAAATCGACGAGGTCGTCATCTTCGCGGCCCAGGCCGTCCCATCCGATCCAACCGGTTTCATTATCCTGGCAATAGGCGTTGTTGTTGCCGCCTTGCGAATTACCGACCTCATCGCCCGCCAGGATCAGCGGCACACCTTGCGCCAGCAACAGGCAAGCGAGCTGGTTTTTCCGCAACTGGCGACGCAGCGTGTTAATCTCGGGGTCGTCGGTTGGACCTTCGTGGCCGCAATTATTGCTGTGGTTTTCATGGGAGCCGTCGCGGTTCTCCTCGCCATTGGCTTGGTTGTGCTTTTCGTTGTAGCTGAACAAATCCATCAGCGTGAAACCGTCATGCACGGTGATGTGGTTGACGCTGGCGCGCGGGCCGCGGCCGTCATGATTGAAAAGATCTGAAGATGCCGTCATGCGGCTCGAGACCTCTCCGATCAAGCTGCCTTCGCCGCTCCAATAGCGCCGCATCGTGTTGCGATAACGGTCGTTCCATTCCGACCATTGCGAGGGAAAGCCACCGGCTTGGTATCCGCCGAGGCCGAGATCCCAGGGTTCGGCGACGAGTTTGACGGAAGCAAGCACCGGGTCTTGCCGGATCGCGGTGAGAAACGCCGCATGGCGATGAAAGCCGCTCGGTTCGCGCGCAAGCGTGGTGGCGAGATCGAATCGGAAGCCATCGACATGGCAGATTTCAACCCAATAGCGAAGCGAATCCATCACCATCTGCAATACGCGCGGATGGGTGAGGTTGAGCGAATTGCCGCATCCGGTGAAATCGTCGTAATAACGCGGGTTGTCCGGCCTGAGCCAGTAATAAGATGCGTTGTCGATGCCGCGAAACGACAATGTCGGACCCAAATGATTGCCTTCGGCGGTGTGGTTGTAAACCACGTCGAGCATGACCTCGAAGCCGGCATCGTGCAGCTTGGCGACGGCGGTGCGGAACGCGTCGAGCGCATTGTCTTGTGCATAGCGCGGCTCGGTCGCAAAGAACGATAGCGTATTGTAGCCCCAATAATTCGACAGTTTCTTTTCGATCAGCATCCGCTCGTCGAGGAAGCCATGGATCGGCAGCAATTCGATGGTGGTGACGCCAAGCCGCCTCAAATGTTCGATCATCGCGGGCGCGGCAAGGCCGCCATAAGTGCCGCGCAGATGGGGCGGCACGTCACCGCGCTTTTGCGTCAATCCTTTGACGTGGGTCTCATAGATGACGGTGTCTTCCCAGGGAATGCTGGGCCTGACTTCACGCCGGCCCCAATTGAAGGTCTCATCGACCACGAGTGCTTTCGGCATGTTGCGCGCATTATCGCGCCGATCGAAGGAGATATCTTCGCGCGCGCTGCCGGTGCGATAACCGAAATGCGTGTCGCTCCACACCAGCCGTCCGGCCATGCGTTTCGCATAGGGGTCGAGCAGGAGTTTGTTGGGATTGAAGCGATGGCCGTGTTCGGGCGCGTAGGGACCGTGAACGCGATAACCGTAAAGCTGCCCGGGCGCGACATCGTTCAGATAAACGTGCCAGACGTCTTCGGTCCGCTCCGGCATTTCGATGCGTTCGAGCTCGCGACGACCTTGGCTGTCGAACAAACACAGCTCGACCTTTTGCGCATTGGCGGAGAACAATGCGAAATTGGTGCCGCGGCCGTCCCAGCTTGCGCCGAGGCGAGAGGACGTGCCGGCGGACAGTCGCATCATTATTTTTCCGGCACGAGGAAGATCGCGGCCAAAGGTGGGAGCGTGAGATTCAATTCGGGCCGCGGGCTCTCAAGGGCGTGAACTTCGCCGATATTCCCGACATTGCTACCGCCGTAGTGAGACGAATCCGTGTTGAGAATTTCACGCCACGTTCCGCCGCGCGGTACCGGAAGGCGATAATGATAATAGACGTTCGGAGAAAAATTCACCACGACCAGGCATCGGTCGGACTCATTCCGCCCTTTGCGCAGCCAGGCGAAGACGTTGCCATTGGCGTCGTCGGTCACGATCCATTCGAAACCGGAAGGTTCGCAATCGAGTTCATGGAGCGCGGGCGCGCCGCGATAAAGTTTGTTCAGATCTCGGATCAGGGATTGAACGCCGGCATGGTTTGCTTGGTCGAGCAAATGCCAATCGAGCGAGTGGTCGTGATTCCATTCGCGTTCTTGTCCAAATTCGCACCCCATGAACAGGAGCTTCTTGCCGGGATGGCCGTACATGAAGGCATAATAGGCGCGCAAATTCGCAAAACGCTGCCAATCGTCGCCGGGCATGCGGCCGAGGATCGAACGTTTGCCGTGGACGACTTCGTCGTGCGAGAGCGGCAGGACGAAATTTTCGGAGAACGCGTAATGCAGACCGAACAGAATGTCACCGTGATGGTATTTGCGATGGACTGGGTCCTTACCGATATATTGCAGCGTGTCGTGCATCCAACCCATGTTCCATTTGTAACCGAAGCCGAGGCCGCCATGTTCGACGGGATGCGACACTTGCGGCCATGCCGTCGATTCCTCGGCGGCGGTCGTGGCGTGCGGAAAGCGGCCAAACACTTCGGTGTTGAAGCGGCGAAGGAAAGCGATGGCATCGAGATTTTCCCGGCCGCCAAAGCGGTTGGGTATCCATTCGCCGGCGCGCCGGCTGTAATCGAGATAGAGCATGGAGGCTACCGCATCGACGCGCAAACCGTCGATGCCGTAACGCTCCAGCCAGAACAGCGCGTTCGCGACCAGAAGATTGACCACTTCGGTGCGGCCGAAATTATAGATCAGCGTGCCCCAATCGAGATGGCGGCCTTGCTGCGGATTGGCGTGCTCATAAAGCGCGGTGCCGTCGAAAAGGCCGAGCCCGTGCGGATCGTCGGGAAAATGGCCGGGCACCCAATCGAGCCAGACGCCGAGGCCTTCGCGGTGACAGGCATCCACCAGTGCGGCAAAATCCGCCGGACCCCCAAAGCGGCTGGTCGGCGCGAAAAGTCCGGTCGGTTGGTAACCCCAGGAGCCGTCGAAGGGGTGTTCGCCGATGGGAAGAAATTCGACATGGGTGAAGCCCATGTCGCTTGCATAGCGCGGCAGTTGCGCGGCAAGCTCGCGATAGGTCAGCCACTCATTGCTGCCCTTCCGTCGCCACGATCCCAGATGCACCTCATAGATCGAGATCGGAGCGTTCAGCGCATTGACGTTGGCGGGGGTGGGCTCCGGCCGCGGCAGCCTCGTTTCGTCGAACACGATTGAGGCGGTGCTCGGGCGCATCTCGGTGGCAAAGGCCAGCGGATCCGCCTTCAATGGCAAATGTTGGCCTTGGCTGCTGAAAATATCGAATTTGTAACGATCGCCAGGCATGGCGTGAGGAATGAACAATTCCCAATAGCCCAATCCGCGCACACGCATCGGGTGGCGCCTGGGATTCCAAGAATTGAAATCGCCGACCACGCTGACGCGCAGTGCATTGGGAGCGAGTACGACAAACGCGACGCCTGCTACCCCCTCAAGCTCAAGCGGATGGGCGCCGAGCCTGTCATAAAGTCGCTGATGGGTTCCCTCGCCAAGGAGGTAGAGGTCATAATCGGTGAGGACGGGGGAAAAGCGATAGGGATCGTCGAGATCGACCACGCTTTCCCCGAAGCGGGCGCGCAATTGATAAGGTTTCGAACCATCGGGAAGAATGCCGGCAAACAGGCCGTCCTCGTGAATGCGCGCGAGTGCGGCGGCCTCGCCATGCGTATCGATGGCGTCAACTCTTTGCGCGTCGGGCAAGAAGGCGCGCACGACGGTCTTGCCATTCTCGGTATGGGGACCGAGATAATGGAAGGGATCGGAATGGCGGCCTTCCAGGATCGCGTAGGCCTCGGCGGAGAGTTCGTTCATGCGGCCTCATGGAAGGGCTGAGATAAGATCGTGAGAATCCGGGAAAGCGGCAGGTGCAGGCCGTCCGCTCTCCGCTCGCATTCGCTCCCCAGCGCATCGAGAGCTTTTTCGAGCCAGAAGACACCCAACAGGTGTTGGGCGGCGATGCGATCCGTGGGCCAAATCGAGGGATCGGTCATTCGTTCGCGATAGGCACCGAGAAAAGCCGCTGCGGCGCGTTCGATCCATTCGGTCAGCGCCGCGCTAAGCCTGCCGTGCTCGTCGGGTGCCAATTTCAGCGCGCGTTCGAGCGCGGCGTGGCTTGAGGCGTCGATCGACCAGAGCAGGCTCGCGACGTCACGCGCCGCCGGCATCTTGCGCCGCTTCTCCCAAATCGGCTGGCGCGGATCGCCCTCGAAGCCGGTGATGAAAATGTCGTCTTTGACGATTAACGAGCGGCCGAGGTGAAAGTCGCCATGAATACGCAGCTTGAGCCAGTCGTTCCCCGAGGGAAGAAGCGTGTCGAGGCGCTCACGCAAACCGGGCTGGCGTGCCAGAATTTGATCGACCAGCAAGCGGTCGGACTCGCTGAAAGTACCATGATGTTGCCGCAGGACGCCAAAGGCGCGATCGGCGCTCGTCATGACGGCGTCGGTCCACAGCCGCATGTCGGCGGGCTCGCTCGGTTCCGGTATGAAGTCGGTCAATCCATTCGCCGCGACGAGAGCAAGATGCAATTCCGCCAGCCGCCGGCCGATCTGCGACATATAGCGCAAATAAGGGATCTGCTCCTCGCGCTTGTAAGAATCGCCGTTGGTCGCGAGCAGGCGCTGTTCTTCGAGGAAGCGGTCGAGATAGGCGCCCGTGACTGTCCAAACGTCGCCTTGGTTGCCAACCCGGGCAAGAACGATGGCGATGGCCTTTCGTTCTTCGCCGTCGATCAGTTCCACGCTGCCGAGCATCGCCGGTGTATGGGAGAAGCCGGCGACCTCGGTCAGAAAGCGGCTGATTTCGATCTCGGGGTTGAGGCCGCCTTCGAACTTGCGATAAAGTTTGATCACATAATCATCATCCACCAGCATTGTTGTGCTGAACGGGCTACCCTCGAGCGTGTGAATGCGATCGGGTTGTTTAACCAATCGACCGTCGAATTTATTCGTCGGCCTGAATTCGAGGCTCATGCCATTTTCCTCGATCGTCAGCGCTTGCCTGAGATTGCGCAGGAGAAGCGCGCTGAAGATCGGATCGGCGGTAACGTCGAGCAGCGTGCCCTCGCGGGCGCCCTGGCGAACCGCCGCCAGCGCGTTGGGGTTATAGCGTTCACGATCGAAGCGCGTCCATTCGATCTGCATGGGCAAGACGTAGCGCGTCCTGGCTGCATCTTCGGTCGCCTCGAAAATGGCAAGCCAGGGCCGGTTGTCGCCGATGTCGCAAAACGGAATCGCCGATGTAAGCATCGGGTGAATGTGAGATGCGGGATGGGCCGGATACCAGCGGGAGCGCGCCAGATATTCGGGCAGAACGTCGCGCTCGAATACGCTTCTCGTGCGAGCGAGCGAGACCCAAGTCGCACCGACCGGCACAACCAGGGTTTCGAATTCGGGCACTGCCGATGGCGCCGTATGCTGGGACGTGTCGCGTTCTTGAAGCTGGAACCAGTAAAAGCCGTAAGGCCCAAGCGTGATCATGTAGGGCAGTTCGCCGATCGCCGGAAAATGCGTGCGTCCGAGCATTTCCAGCGGCACCCGCTCCTTGAACGCCGAAAGGTCGAGTTCGGTGGCCTGCGCGGAGCGCGAGAGGTTGGCGACGCAGAGAATGACCTCCTCGCCCAATTGGCGGACATAAGCGAGAACGGAGCGATTGGCCGGTCGGATGAAGTTCATGCTGCCGCGGCCGAAAGCGAGCGTCGATTTTCGTACCGAGATCAATTTTTTGGTCGAACTCAACAGCGACGACAGGCTGCGCGACTGCGCCTCGACATTGACCGCTTCGTAGCCGTAAACCGAATCCATGATGATCGGGGCGTAAAGCCGCGCGGGATCGGCGCGCGAGAACCCGCCATTGCGATCCGGCATCCATTGCATCGGCGTGCGAACGCCGTTGCGGTCGCCGAGATAGATATTGTCGCCCATGCCGATCTCGTCGCCGTAATAGATGATGGGCGTGCCTGGAAACGACAGCAAAAGCGAATTCATCAATTCGATCTTGCGCCGGTCATTGTCCATCAATGGCGCCAGGCGACGGCGGATGCCGACATTGACCCGCGCGCGCGGATCATTGGCGTAAGTCGACCACAAATAATCGCGTTCGACGTCGGTGACCATTTCCAATGTCAATTCGTCATGGTTGCGCAGGAACAGCGCCCATTGGCAGTTGGCCGGAATATCGGGCGTCTGGCGCAGAATGTCGGTGATGGGAAAGCGATCCTCCTGGGCGATCGCCATGTAAATGCGCGGCATCAGAGGAAAGTGATATGCCATGTGGCATTCGTCGCCATTGCCGAAATAGTGCTGGACGTCTTCCGGCCATTGATTGGCTTCCGCCAGCAAAACCTTGCCCTTGGCGTAGGAATCAAGTTCCGCGCGCAATTTCCGGATGACGGCATGCGTCTCGGGAAGGTTCTCATTGTTGGTGCCGTCGCGTTCGCACAGATAGGGAATGGCATCGAGACGGAAGCCGTCAACTCCGGTATCGAGCCATCGCTTCATCACCTGAACCATGGCGCTCACCACGCGCGGATTGTCGAAATTGAGGTCCGGCTGATGCGAGAAGAAGCGGTGCCAGTAGAATTGACCGGCTTCCGGGTCCCAGGTCCAATTCGATTTCTCCGTGTCGGTAAAGATGACGCGGGTGCCGGAATATTTTTGATCGGTATCGCTCCAGACATACCAGTTGCGCGCGCTCGATTTCGGATCGCTCCGCCGCGCGCGCTTGAACCAGTCATGCTGATCGGAAGTGTGATTGATGACGAGTTCGATGACGACGCGCAGACCGCGCCGCTTCGCTTCGACGATGAAGCGCCGGAAATCCTTCATGGTGCCGAAATCGGGATTGATGGCGCCGTAGTCGGCGATATCGTAACCATCGTCGCGACCTGGCGATGGATAAAACGGCAACAGCCAGAGCGCGGTGACGCCGAGATCTTGCAGATAGTCGAGTTTTTCGGTGAGACCGGCGAAATCGCCGATGCCGTCATTGTTGCTGTCGGCAAAGGCCTTGACGTGCAACTGATAGATCACGGCGTCCTTATACCAGAGCTCGTCGCCGCCGAGCGACGCGGCCGCCGTTTCCTTGGCATCGATGGATGGCTTCGGATTCATTGGCAGCGGATTTCCATCCGGGGTGCCGCTCGGCCGAGCCGGCATGTCGAACGTCTCGCGGCGCCCCGTGGCGCGGCGAGGCGCGCTTTGGTCGGGTTGGGTGATGTTGTTCACGGTGATGCCACTGACATGAAATGACGTCCCATTTCGTTGGCGCGAAAGGAGATGCTGGGGACATTCATAGAAAGCCATTTCGCTGCCATTTGGTTCCCTCGGGAACCATGGGACCGGGTTGAGCGTTACTCACGGCTATCCTGTGCCCCCAAACCAGCGGAATTTGCGGCGGCTCTCCGACCGCCGGTTCAGATAGTGTGCCGGATGGACGTTTTCTCCAGAGCCAGAGAATTGGGCATCCAGACCGAATTCGTGGACGGTCAGGGGCACCCCCATGTGACGGATGCCGCGGCACTCAAGGTCATCCTCGATGCCATACCTGGGTGCGCGTCTTATCGGATTCTTTCGCAGCCGGCCGTCATCCGTTCCGGTCGGGTTTGTCGAACCGAGTTGGGTTATGCGGCGGCGCTCCCCATCCGCTGGAAGATTGCCGCGGGACGCGAAATCTTCGCCCAAGGCGAAGCGCGCGAACGCGTGATCGTTTGGCCCGCTGATTTGCCGAAAGGAGTCTATCGGCTTCATCTGACGGATGCGGTTTCGTTTCGCGAAGAGGTTCCGCTGATCGTTTCGCCGCCAAAGACCTATCGCGGCGATTTCGACCGTGGCTGGCTCGTGGCGGTTCAACTTTATGGCGTCCGCTCGGAGCGCAATTGGGGCATCGGCGATTTCACCGATCTCGCCGGTTTGCTCGAATTGTCGGCGCATCTTGGTGCCGATGGGGTCGGTCTCAATCCATTGCATGCGTTGTTCGACGACCGGCCCGCCGATTGCAGTCCTTATTCGCCGAATAGCCGGCTGTTTCTCAATCCGCTTTATATTGATGTCGAAAAAATTCCTGAATTCGAACTGAGGGCGGCCGATGGGTACGAGGCTGCGGCCGCGCGGCTGCGCGACGGCCATGTCGTCGATTATAAAGGCGTGGCTGAGCTGAAATGGCGCGCGCTTCGCGTGGCGTTTGAGCATTTTAAGGCAAGGGCGAGCGTCGGCCGAATCAAGGACTTCGAATCGTTTCGGGTCGAACGCGCGCCGCATTTAGCGCGCTTTGCTTGTTTTGAAGTGCTGCGGCGCATGTTTAACGAGCCATGGTGGGAATGGCCGGCGCCATGGCGGCAAGTGGACGATTCCAAATGCGCCGAATTGCGCCGCGGCGCCGACGCCGCCGAGATCGAATTCGTCGAATTCGTGCAATGGACCGCCGATCGTCAATTACGATCCTGCCGGAATTTGGCGCGCCGCCTGGGTATGAAGGTCGGTCTCTATCTCGATGTCGCGGTCGGCGTTCAGGCCGGCGGCTTCGACGCTTGGAACGAGCAGCGCGCGATTTCCCGCCATCTTGCGGTCGGCGCGCCGCCCGACCTGCTCAATCCGGCCGGCCAGAATTGGGGTCTCGCTGGCTTCAACGCGGCCGGTCTCGCATTGCAATCCTTCGAGCCGTATCGCGATATGCTGCGGGCTTCGATGCGCTATGCGGGTGCGATCCGGCTCGACCACGTTCTCGGCCTAAAACGGCTCTACCTCGTGCCGCACGGCTTTTCACCCCGGGATGGCGCCTATGTGCAGATGCCGTTCGAGGCATTGCTGGCGATAACCGCGCTGGAGAGCGAGGCGCATGCCTGTGTCGTCATTGGCGAAGACCTCGGCACGGTGCCCGCGGGCTTTCGCGAGAAGATGGCGGAATGGGGTATCTGGTCCTATCAGGTGATGATGTTCGAACGTGACGAGCGCGGCGCGTTTCGCGGCGCCGATTATTATTCGCCGGACGCGCTGGTGACCTTCAACACCCACGATCTGTCGACCTATGCCGGTTGGCGCGCGTTCGGCGATCTCAAGAAAAAGCGCTCGCTCGGCATCGATCCCGGCGAAAGCGACGATGCGCGCTGGCATGCGCTGGCGATGCTCGACGACGTGCTGCGTTATCATGCGATCGACCGCCATGATCTTTATGCCGTCGCCGCTTTTTTGGCGCGAACCAGGTCTCGCCTGCTCGCGATTTCACTTGAGGATCTCCTGGGCCTGGCCGATCAGCCGAATATTCCGGGGACCATCGATGAGCACCCGAATTGGCGGCAGCGGCTGCCGGTTGCAATCGACGATATCGCCAAAACGATCGATATTTCGGCATTGAAGGAGGCTACCCATGGGCGATCGCGCGCCACCGCGTAGGTGGCGCGGCGCGTGAGACGGTGAAACGATATTGTCCCGAATAGAAGATTACGGCCTGATCGGAGATTGTGAAACCGCCGCCCTCGTCGGGCGTGACGGTTCGATCGATTGGATGTGCTGGCCCGCCTTCGATTCCGATGCGTGCTTTGCCGCGCTGCTCGGCACGCGCGAGAATGGCCGCTGGCTGATTGCGCCGGGTGGGACGGTGAAGAAAATTTCCCGCCGCTACTGGGACAACACGCTGATTCTCGAAACGCGGTTTGAGACCGAAAACGGCATTGCCGCCGTCATCGACTTCATGCCGCCTCGCGGTAAGGCGTCCGATATCGTCCGCCTGGTGCGCGGCGTCCGGGGTCATGTCAAGATGCGGATGGAGCTCGTGATCCGTTTCGGCATGGGGAGCGATATCCCATGGGTCAGACGCACCGAAGATGGCGCGCTGCTCGCAATTTGCGGCGCCGATATGACGGTGCTGCGGACGCCGGTGGCGATGCGTGGCGAGGATATGACCACGGTAGCCGACTTCGATATTGCCGAAGATAGAACGCTTCCTTTCGTGCTTACCTACGGGCCGTCGCATCTTGCGCTGCCCGCTCCGATCGATCCCGCGCGGGCCTTGAAGGATACGGAGGATTTTTGGATCGACTGGTGCAGCCATTGCACTTACGAAGGCGAGCGGCGCGATCTGGTGCTGCGTTCGCTGATCACGCTGAAGGCGCTGACCTATGCGCCGACCGGCGGCATCGTCGCCGCGCCCACGACGTCGCTGCCGGAAAAGCTCGGCGGCAGCCGTAACTGGGACTATCGTTTCTGCTGGCTGCGCGATGCGACCTTCACGCTGCTCGCGCTGATGAATTCGGGTTACACGGACGAAGCCGCCGCCTGGCACAATTGGCTGTTGCGCGCGGCGGCGGGCGCGCCGGCGAACATGCAAATCATGTACGGCATCATGGGTGATCGCCGCTTGCTGGAATGGGAAGCCGAATGGCTCCCCGGTTACGAAGGGGCGCGTCCGGTGCGGGTCGGCAATGCCGCCCACGCCCAATTGCAGCTCGACGTCTATGGCGAATTGATCGACGTTTTTCATCAGTCGCGCATGACCAAGCTCAAGCTCGATGAGGAGAGTTGGGCGCTCGAATGCGCGGTACTCAAACATCTGGCCGAGATATGGGACCATCCAGACCACGGCATTTGGGAGCGGCGCGGCGCCGGACGGCATTATGTCTCGTCGAAGGTGATGACATGGGTCGCGTTCGACCGCGGTATCAAGAGCGTTGAGCGGTTCGGCTTCAAGGCGCCGCTCGATCGCTGGCGAAGTTTGCGCGACATCATTCGAAGAGATGTTTGCGAAAAGGGTTTTGACGCCGTTCAGAATTCGTTTGTCGGGTCTTACGACTCGCCATTTCTCGATGCCAGCATTCTCTTGCTGCCGTCAGTGGGCTTTCTGCCGGCCTCGGACGGGCGGGTTCGCGGCACGCTGGAAGCGATCGAGCGGCACATGATGCGGGATGGTTTGGTGTTGCGGCACGATCCGCGCGAAGTCACGGACGAACGGCAGCCGATCGAGGGCGCGTTTTTGGCCTGCACGCTATGGCTTGCGGATGCTTACGTGCTTGCCGGCGAAGTCAAAAAAGCGCAGGCGCTGTTCGATCGGGTGGTCGGCATTGCCAACGATCTGGGGCTTTTGGCGGAGGAATTTGATTCAGAGGCCGGACGTCAGACCGGAAATTTCCCGCAAGCCCTGACCCATATCGCGCTGATCAATACCGCGCATAATCTTAGTGAAGCCAAACACGCCAAGGATAGACCGGCGTTGCAACGATCGAGGTGAGCGCAGGTATCGCGTTATGCCGGTATCAACAATTAACGATAACGGATCATCTTGTGATCCCCTCGGGATTTTCGCGCTCGATCCGGCGAACGATTTCCTCGACGATGCTTTCGACCGGCGCGTCGATCGAAACGGTGATAGGCCGCTCGCCGGCGTCTGGCGGCTCCAGCGTCCGAAACTGACTGTCCAACAGGCCGGGCGGCATGAAATGTCCCTTGCGTCGGACGAGGCGCTCGGCGATCAAGGCTTGGCTTCCTTGAAGAAAGGCGATGCGGATATCGTCGCGCCCGCGCACCAGCACCTCGCGGTAGACGCGCTTGAGCGCGGAGCAGGCGATCACGACATGGCCGCCGCTGCGACAGACCCGGTCGATTTCCTGCGCGATGGCTTGCAGCCAAGGCCATCGGTCGTCGTCGGTGAGAGGGTGACCGGCGCTCATTTTGGCGACATTGCTTGCGGGATGAAAGCGGTCGCCATCCTCGAAGGTCCAGCCGAGACGCTCGGCAAGACGGGCGGCGATCGTGCTCTTGCCCGAACCTGACACGCCCATCACGACGATGGCGCAGGGCGGCATCTTCCTTCTATCGTTCAAATTGTTCTCCGCTGAGCGCGGCGACGATCCGATGAGAATGATTCGGAGAGGGCATCGATCTAACCGAGTTTACGCCAACTGCGGCCGTCGCGCTTGAGCAATTCCTCCGCGCCTTTGGGGCCTTCGCTGCCGGCCTGGTAGGTTTCCAGACCGTTGGCGCCGGCTTTTTGCCATGCGCTCAAGAAGGGTTGAACCGCCTGCCAGCCCGCCTCCACGCTATCGGCGCGCTGAAACAGGATATTGTCGCCGATCATGCAGTCATAGATCAGGGTTTCATATCCGGTGGTGGGCTCGACCTGGAAATAATCCTTGTAGCGGAATTTCATTTCGACGCCGTCGATATTGACCGTCGGGCCCGGCACCTTGGTATTGAATTGCAGGGTAATGCCCTCGGTCGGTTCAATGGCGATGATGAGATAGTTCTGCGATAGACGATCGATCGGCGTGTCGCGGAACATGGCAAATGGCGCCTGCTTGAACTTGATCGCGACCTCGGTGCGCTTGATGCCGAGCGCCTTGCCGGTGCGTAAATAAAACGGCACGCCGGCCCAGCGCCAATTGTCGATGGTCAATTTCAGCGCGGCATAGGTTTCGGTTACGCTGTCAGGCTTGACATCGGGGGTATTGCGATAGTCGGAAATTTCGTTCTCGCCGATCTTGCCGCCGCGATACTGGCCGCGCACGGAATTTTTCAACGCTTCGTCCTCGTTCTGAGTCTGGATCGCCGCCAGCACCTCGGCTTTTTCCGAGCGCACCGCGTGCGCGTCGAATTTCGCCGGCGGCTCCATCGCGACCAGCGACAGTAATTGAAACAGATGGTTCGGCACCATGTCACGGAGCGCGCCGGTGGAATCGTAAAAGCTGCCACGATGACCGACGCCGATCTTTTCATCGACCGTGATCTGTACGTGGTCGATATGGTTGCGATTCCAGATCGGTTCGAACATGCCGTTGGCAAAGCGCAGCACCAGGATGTTTTGAACCGTCTCTTTGCCGAGGTAATGGTCGATCCGGTAAATCTGGTGTTCGGCGGCGATCTTGAGCAAATCGGCGTTCAGCGCCTTGGCGGAGTCAAGATCGGTGCCGAACGGCTTTTCGATGACAAGCCGTCGCCACGCGCGCCCGTCTTCGTTCAGCATGCCGGCGCGGCCGAGTTGTTGCGCGATCGGGGTGAAGGCTTGGGGCGGCGTCGCCAGATAGAACAGGCGGTTGCCGCCGGTCGAACGGTTGGCTTCGAGCTGTTCCAGCCGCTGGCGCATCGCGCCGAAAGAATCCGCCTCCTTCGGATCGGCCTCGATAGAGGTGACGCATTCCAAAAGCCGCCGCGCAATCGCCTCGTCGATGGGGCGGGTTTTGAATTGATGCAGGCCCTTGAGCAGGCTGTCGCGCAATTGATCGTTCGACATGCCTTTGCGGGCGATGCCGACCACGCAGAATTTCTCGGGCAAGAGATCGGAAGCCGCGAGATTATAAAGCGCTGGAATCACCAGCCGATGCGTCAAATCCCCGGTGACGCCAAAAATCACGAAAGAACAGGGGTCTGGCTTCCGCTGTTTTTGCGACGATTTATTCACGTAGGGCCGGCCTTGGGTTTGACGATCGCGGGGTTGCCTGCTTGCGCCGGATCCGGTTGCGGCTCCCTGTGGCCGCCGAATCCGTCGCGCATCGCGGAGAGAATTTTTTCAGCGAAGGTATGTTCCTTGCGGGAACGAAAACGTGCAAACAGCGCCGCGGTCAGGACTTCGGCCGGCACGGCCTCGTCGATTGCCGCGTTCACCGTCCAGCGGCCTTCGCCGGAATCCTCGACGAAACCTGAGTATGTTTCAAGCGCTGGGTTTTTCGCCAATGCGGATGCGGTGAGATCGAGCAGCCAGGAGGGGATCACGCTGCCGCGCCGCCACACCTCCGCGATGTCGGCGATGTCGAGCTTGAAGCGATGCTCGGCCGGCAGCGCCTCGATATCGGCGTTCTTTAGAATGTCGAAGCCCTCGGCGTAAGCCTGCATCAACCCATATTCGATGCCGTTGTGGACCATCTTGACGAAATGCCCGGCCCCGACGGGGCCGGCGTGAAGATAACCCTGCTCGACGCGTGCATCGCGGCCCTCGCGCCCTGGGGTGGCCGGAATGCCGCCGATTCCAGGGGCGAGCGCGGCGAAGATCGGATCGAGCCGCTCCACCACCTTCTTGTCGCCGCCGATCATCATGCAATAGCCGCGCTCAAAGCCCCACACCCCGCCCGAAGTGCCGACGTCGATATAGTGGATGCCGCGTTCTTTCAGCACTTTGCCGCGGCGGACATCGTCCTGCCAGAAACTATTGCCGCCATCGATGATGACGTCGCCGCTCTCCATCAATTTCGCGAGTGCGTCGATGGTGGTTTCCGTGATCGCGCCCGCCGGCAACATGATCCAGGCGGTACGTGGTTTTTCCAATTGGTGGACAAAATCCTCCAGCGCGCTCGCGCCTATCGCGCCTTCGGCCGATATCGCGGCCACGGCCTTGGAGTCTTTATCGTAGACGATGGCGGAATGGCCGTGCCGCATCAGCCGGCGGACGATGTTGCCGCCCATCCGGCCCAAGCCGATCATGCCGAGCTGCATGCTGTTGTCCTTTAGTTCAGTGCCTGCCGGATCGCGCGATCGAGCGCCTTCAGGCCTCTTTCGAGATCGCCCTTGAGATGCACGCGTAGCGCGCGCCGGCCGCGCTCGGTCAAGACGTCGAAATCGCCGCGTGCTTGCGCCGCCTTGATGAGACCGAAGCTCGCCTTCTGACCGGGCACGGCCAAATCGTGGGTGTCGTCGGCGGTGATCTGAAGGAACACGCCGCTGTCGGGCCCGCCTTTATAGGCTTGGCCGGTCGAATGCAGAAATCGCGGGCCGAATTCCGCGCAGGTGGCGGCGTGATATTTGTCGCGGATGGCAAGCCGCGCATTCTGTAGCGCCTCGATATGGGCAGCATTTCGCTCGATATAGGCGAGTAGCGCCACATAATCATTGGCGCGCGCGCGCGAAAAATGAGTCTTCAGCCATGAGACGAGATCGCCATCGGCGCCCGCTTTGCGTAATTTGGCTGCGTTGGACTCGTCGGTATAAAGATCGACGTCGGCGGTGGAGATGACGGGAATTTCCACCGGCAACGCGCCCGATTTCTCGAAGGCCGCCGTCAGTTCGCGCGTCTTGACCTTGGCAGCCTCGACGTCGGGCTGGTTGAACGGGTTGATGCCGAGAATGGCGCCCGCCACCGCGGTCGCCATTTCAAAGCGAAAAAATTCCTGACCGATATGCTCGATCGACTTCATGACGATGCGTACTACGGGATGACCGGCCTTCTCCAACGCGGCAAGTTTGGCCTCGTGGGCCGCATCGGCCTCGCTTTCGGTGCGCAAATCGATGAAAAAACGGTCGTTGCCGTAAAGCGCGGCATCGCCGAGCGGCTCGCCATCGATCGGAATGAGGCCCTTGCCCTCCTTGCCGGTCGATTCCGCAATGAGCTGTTCGGCCCAGGCGCCGAAATCGGCGATTTTCCTCGACGATAAAATCGTCACCTTGTCGCGGCCTTCCAGGCCCGCAAGCCCCATCGCCAGCCCCAACCGCACGCCGGGATTTTCATGTGGCGGCACATCGGCACCGCAAGAGCGCACCATCGCAAGCGTGTGCTTGATCAGCGCGCCGACATCGATGCCGGCGGTGGCGGCCGGCACCAAGCCGAAGGGGGAGAGCACTGAATAGCGGCCGCCGATAGCCGGATCGCCATGGAAAATGCGCGCATAGCCGAGCTTGGTCGCGGCTTTTTCCAGCGAGGAGGCCGCATCGGTCACCGCGATGAAGCGATGTCCGGCTTGGCCCGCGCCCGTGGCCTTGGAGATTTGGGCGAAGAAATAATCCTTCATCATATTGGGTTCGGTGGTGCCGCCGGATTTGCTGGAAACGATGAACAGAGTCCGCTTGAGATCGATCGCCTTCTCCAGCGCACGCACCTGCGCAGGATCGGTGGAATCGAGCACATGCAATTTGGGAAAACCGGGTTTCCTGGGGAAAGTTTCCGCCAACACCTCAGGCCCCAGGCTCGATCCACCCATGCCGAGCACGACCGCGTTGGTGAAGTTCTGTCCCTTCACGCGCCGCGCATAGTCTTTATAGTTGGCGATGTCGGCTTTGGCCGCGCTGTCGAGCCAACCGAGCCATTTGTGCTCGTCATCGCCGGTCCAAAGCGATTTGTCTTTGTGCCAGATCCTTCGGATTTTCGCGGAGCCGCGCCATTCCTCGGCGGTCTTCTCGACGGCTCGCCCGATTTCGTTGCCAAGCGCGAGATTTTGCGTGTTGATCGCCGGCCCGAGCATGCTGGCGCGCTTATGGGCGACCGCGCCGTAAAGCTTGTCGGCGGCGTCCGCGAAGAGTTTTACGCCGTCTTTGACCAATTCTTCCGTGATCGCATCGAGCGAAATGCCGGAACGTTCGAGCTGGCTGAGAATATTTCTAGCCTCCTCGATATTTTCCTCCAGGCTGTCGCGCGGCTTGCCATGGTCGCGGAAGGAATCGAGGGTCGCCGGCGGCACGGTATTGACCGTGTTGGGGCCGATCAGCTCTTCGATATAAAGCACATCGCTATAGTCCTTGTTCTTGGTGCCGGTCGAAGCCCATAACAGCCGCTGCGGCTTGGCGCCTTTGGCGACAAGTCTTTCCCAGCGCGCGCCGGCAAACAACCGCTTATATTCCTGGTAGGCGAGTTTGGCGTTCGCGATCGCGACCTTGCCCTTCAAAGCCGATAGCCGTTCTTTTTCGGCCGGATCGTTGGCGCGCGCGATTTTTTCGTCGAGCTGCTTATCGATGGCGGTGTCGATCCGGCTGACAAAGAAGCTTGCGACGCTCGCCACATGCGAAGGGTCGCCGCCCTTGACGACGAGTTTTTCGAGGCCCTTGAGATAGGCCTCCGCGACCTGGATATAGACCTTTTGCGAGAACAACAGCGTGATGTTGATGCTGATGCCTTTGCCGGTGAGGCGTTCGATCGCCGGCAAGCCCTCCGGCGTCGCCGGCACCTTGACCATCAAATTGGGACGGCGAACGTCCTTCCAAAGCCGCATCGCCTCGGCAATGGTGCCTTGGGTGTCCATGGCGAGATAGGGCGACACTTCCAGGCTGACGAAGCCGTCATTGCCATTGCAGCGGTCATAGACCGGACGCAAGACATCGGCGGCGTTCTGAATGTCTTCGACGGCGAGATATTCGAACAAATCGGCGATGGGACGGTCGGCTTTTTGCAAAGCACGGCCGATCGCGCCGTCATATTCGTCCGAGCTGCCGATCGCTTTCTCGAAGATCGACGGATTTGAGGTCACGCCCTTGACGCCGTCGCGCTCGATCAGCGTTTTCAATTCACCTTTGGCGACAAAGCCACGCGCCAGGAAATCCAGCCAGACCGCTTGACCGTGGTTTTCGAGTGCTTTGAGCGGATTCATGGTGGCCCGTTTCAGTTTCGAAAGGATCGAGGGATCGACAACAAAGCTGGACATTAGCGAGACGTCTCGGCAGCAACAATCCCTTAAGGCGCGCTTCCTGCCTACTTTCGAAGTTCGAGAATTCTTTATTGTCAACGTCATGGCCGCGATATCGATCCCTTGAAAGGCGGGTCTGTCCGTCATGCCTAAGCGAATTCTTCGGGGGGTTCTTGGGCAAGTTCTTGGGCAAGTTTCAAAGGAGCGGCTCGGGTCGGCGCTTTGAGGTGCCGCGAACAGCGGATGTGCATGTCTGGGCTGTCGCCAGCGGAGCCTTCCGGGGCGCGGACGGGGCTGCTATCCTCACCCCACAAAAAACGTAAGGGGAGGATACCGTTATGACGCCAAGGGATATTCGCGCCACCAGCCGCCGCCGATTCTTGCAATATTGTGCGGCCTCGCCGCTGCTGGCGTCCAGCGCGCTGTCGGCCCATGCCATGGAGGCTCCCTCCAAGCTTCCCGACCCCATGCTGTGGGCGCCCCCCGGCAGTGGCGAGATGATCAAGAGCCCTAAAGAGGCGATCAATGTGTTCGATTTCGAGCCGGTCGCCCGCCAAAACGTGCCGCCGGCGCATTTCGGCTATATGGCGGCGGGCATCGACGATGAGGTGACGCTGCGCGCCAACCGCGAGGATTTCAAGAAATTCCAGTTGATGCCGCATCGTCTCAACGACGTCTCCAAGATCGATACCAGCGTCGAATTGTTCGGCACGAAATATGATTCGCCGATTTTCGTATGCCCGACCGGTGCCAATAAATTCTTCCATCCCGACGGCGAATTGGCGGTGGCGAAAGCGGCCCGCGCCGGCAATCATTTGCAAATGCTATCGACGTCCTCAAACTTCTCCGTCGATGATGTCGCCAAGGCGCGCGGCGCGCCGGTCTGGTTCCAGCTTTATGCCTCGCCGAGCTTCGAGGTGGCGCAGGCCCTGATCAAGCGGGCGGACGGCGCCGGCTGTCCGGTTCTCGCGGTGACGGTGGACCGTATCGCCGGCCGCAATCAAGAAACGCTGTTTCGGCTGATGAAGACCGACACGCGCGAATGTTCGGCATGTCACGATCGCTCCAGCTTCGCCGCGCGGGCGAAGCGGAGGCACAATTATGACGGCATCGATCTTTCCTCCATCAAGGGCAGCGGCGAATCCTCCAATTTGAACTGGGACACGGTCAAGCGCATGCGCGACGTGACCCAGATGAAAATCATCCTCAAAGGCATCATCACCGCCGACGATGCCGAACTCGCCGTGCAGAACGGCATGGACGGCATTCTGGTTTCCAACCATGGCGGCCGCGGCGAGGACAATGGCCGCTCCACCATCGACGCGTTGCCGGAGATCATCGCCGCGGTGAAGGGGCGGATTCCCGTCATTGTCGATAGCGGTTTCCGTCGCGGTACCGACGCGGTTAAGGCGCTCGCGATGGGCGCCCAGGCGGTCGGAATCGGCCGGCCTTATCTTTGGGGGCTCGGCGCCTTCGGCCAGGAAGGCGTGGAGCGGGTGCTGGAGCTGGTGCGGACCGAAACCAAGGCCGCCATGCAGCAAAGCGGGGCGCGCTCGGTGAAAGAACTCAATGGGAGCTTCGTGCGCCGGGTGACGTGAGTGTCGTCATTGCGAGGAGCGTAAGCGACGAAGCAATCCAGTTCTTTGGCTTTTCTGGATTGCTTCGCTGGCCGCTCGCAATGACGTAAAAGAGGTGCCTCTTACCGCAAACTGGCGTTGATCTTCTCCAGCGCCGCGGATCCCGGGCAGAGAACATCCGCCTCCAGACGATTGAGCGGGCGTTCCACAGTGTCGAGATGGTTGTGCAGGTCTTCAGCCTCGGGATCGACGTAAAGCAGCCCGGTGACGATTTGGCCCTTGGCGGCGTGCTTCTGCAGGAACGCCAGCGCGCCGACGCGGTCATGGGCGTCGTAATCGGCGTCGATTTTCCGCAGCGCGATTCTGCTGCCGTCATGTTGCTCGACGATCTGCACGGTGCCGGGCGCGTAATCGACCGAGATCGGGTCGCGCCCGGTGAGCACGTCGAGGCGATTGACCGCGTCATTGTGCTCGCGCACATAATCGAAGCTCTTGGTCGAACCGGCATGGTTGTTGAACGCGATGCACGGGCTGATCACGTCGATGAAGGCCGCGCCCTTGTGCTCGATCGCGGCTGCGATCAGCGGCACCAACTGGCTTTTATCGCCGGAGAAGCTGCGCGCCACGAAGCTGGCGCCGAGCTGAAGCGCGATCGCCACGAGATCGACGGCGTTGTCGGTGTTGGTTACGCCTTTTTTCGATTTCGAGCCGCGGTCGGCGGTCGCCGAAAACTGACCTTTGGTGAGGCCGTACACGCCATTGTTCTCGACGATATAGGTCATGTTGACGCCGCGCCGGATCGAATGGGCGAATTGACCAAAGCCGATGGAGGCGGAATCGCCATCGCCTGAGACGCCGAGATAGATCAGATCGCGGTTGGCGAGATTGGCGCCGGTCAGGACCGAGGGCATGCGGCCATGCACCGAATTAAAGCCGTGGGAGTTGCCGAGGAAATAATCCGGCGTTTTCGAGGAACAGCCGATGCCGGAAATCTTGGCGACGCGATGCGGCTCGATCGAAAGCTCATAACAGGCCTCGATGATGGAGGCCGTGATCGAATCATGGCCGCATCCGGCGCATAGCGTCGAAATCTTGCCTTCGTAATCGCGGTGGGTGTAGCCGAGGCGATTTTTGGTGAGGCCCGGATGGTGAAATTTCGGTTTGGCGATATAGGTCATGACTTCACCTTGCGCAGCGGCGTCAGCTTGAGCTGATCCTGATGTTCGCCGATCGCGTTCGCAATGAAACGCGCGGTGATCGGCGTGCCGTCATAATGGCGGATCGGCACCAGCCGCACCGGGTCGATGCCGTTTTCGTTGACGATCAGGGAACGAAGCTGGGCGTCGCGGTTCTGTTCCACCACATAGACGAAATCATGGTCGGCGATGAAGCTTGCGACGGAGGAATGGAACGGGAAGGCGCGAATACGCAGGCGATCGAGCGTATGGCCGCGCGCATCGAGCAGTTGGATCGCCTCGTCCATCGCGGGCGCGGTCGAGCCGAAATAGATCACGCCATATTTGGTTGGCTTTGCGGCATTGGCTTGCAGCGGCCGCGGCACCATGTCCTGGGCGGTCTCGAATTTGCGCACCAGGCGCTGCATATTGTCGGCGTAGACCGAGCCTTCCTCGGAATAGCGCGCATAACGGTCGCGCGAGGTGCCGCGGGTGAAGTAGGAGCCTTTGGTCGGATGCGTGCCGGGATAGGTGCGGTAGGGGATGCCGTCGCCATCGACATCGAGATAGCGGCCGAAGTCACGGCCTTCGTCGAGCATCTCGGCCGTCATCACCTTGCCGCGGTCATATTGCCGGGCGTCGTCCCACTTTAGGGGACGGCAGAGCCGGTGGTTCATGCCGATATCGAGGTCGAGCATCAGGAAAATCGTGGTCTGAAGCCGCTCGGCGAGATCGAAGGCGTGAGCTGCGAATTCGAACGCTTCGGCTGGATCCTCGGGAAAAAGCAACACATGTTTGGTGTCGCCGTGGGAGGCATAGGCGCAGGCGAGGATGTCGCATTGCTGGGTGCGGGTCGGCATGCCCGTGGAAGGGCCGGCGCGCTGCACATTCATGATCACGGCCGGGATCTCGGCGAAATATGAAAGGCCGATGAACTCGGTCATCAAGGAAATACCGGGGCCGGAAGTCGCGGTGAAGGCACGCGCGCCATTCCATGCCGCGCCGATCACGATGCCGATCGAAGCGAGTTCGTCTTCGCCCTGCACGATCGCGTATTTGGCCTTGCCGGTCGCGGGGTCGTGCCGCAGTTTCTTGCAATGGGCGGCAAAGGCGTCCGCCAGCGACGAGGACGGTGTGATCGGATACCAGGCGCAGACGGTGGCGCCGCCATAGACCGCGCCGAGCGCGGCCGCGTTGTTGCCTTCGATGAAGATGCGGTCGCCAACCTTGTCCGCCTTCTTGATGCGCAGGCCGATCGGGCATTTGAGGTTTTGCAACGCCCAGTCACGGCCCAAATGCAGCGCATGGACGTTCGACGACAATAATTTTTCCTTGCCCTTATATTGCTCGCCGATCAGTTGCTCGATCAGTTTCGGATCCATGTCGAGCAGCGCGCACAGTGCGCCCAAATAAATGATGTTCTTGAACAGTTGGCGCTGGCGCGGATCGGTATAGGTGGAGTTGGTGATGGCAGTGAGCGGCACGCCGATCACCGTGATATCGGTGCGGAATTTCGACTGCGGCATCGGCTTGGTCGAATCGTAGAACAAATAGCCGCCGGGCTCGATTCCAGCGAGATCCTTGTCCCAGGTCTGCGGGTTCATCGCCACCATCATGTCCACGCCGCCGCGCGCGCCGAGATGGCCGTCTTCCGTCACCCGCACCTCGTACCAAGTCGGCAAGCCCTGAATGTTGGAGGGGAAGATGTTGCGCGGTGAAACCGGCACGCCGTGGCGGAGGATCGAGCGGGCGAACAATTCATTGGCGCTCGCCGAACCCGAGCCATTGACGTTGGCGAAGCGGACGACGAAGTCGTTTACGCTGCTGATCGGGCTTTGGACGGGCATGATGTTCCTGCGTGGGTCATGTCGATGAGATATTTCTGCATGTCCCAGGCGCCGGTGGGACAACGCTCGGCGCACAGGCCGCAATGCAGACAGACGTCCTCGTCCTTCACCATCACGCGCCCGGTCTTGAGATCGCTCGAGACGTAGAGATCCTGATCCGGGTGCGGCGAGGGCGCCTTCAGCCGTGTCCGCAGGTCGGCTTCTTCGCCATTTTCGGTGAAGGTGATGCAGTCCATCGGGCAGATATCGACGCAGGCGTCGCATTCGATGCAGAGCGATGTGGAGAACACCGTTTGGATATCGCAATTGAGGCAGCGCCGCGCTTCGCCGAGCGCGAGCTTGACGTCATAGCCGAGTTCGACCTCGGCGCGGATGTCCTTGAGCGCGACGACCTTGTCGCGATGCGGCACTTTGAAGCGCTTGTCGTCGGTGGGATCGTTGTCATAGCTCCATTCGTGAATGCCCATTTTTTGCGAGGTGATATCCACCTGCGGCAGTGGGCGTTCATTCACATCCTCACCGGAAAGCATCCGGTGGATCGACAGCGCGGCGTCATGGCCATGCGCCACCGCCCAGATGATGTTTTTCGGGCCGAACGCGGCGTCGCCGCCGAAAAATACCTTCTGATGGGTCGAGCCCATGGTCTTGGGATCGACCTTGGGCATGTCCCATTTGTCGAACTCGATGCCACAATCGCGCTCGATCCAGGGGAAAGCGTTTTCCTGGCCGACCGCGACCAGCACGTCGTCGCAGGCGATGGTCTGATCGGGCTCGCCCGATGGCACCAGGCTGCGCCGGCCCTTGGCGTCGTATTCGGCCTTCACCTTCTGGAAGGTGACGCCGGTGAGTTTGCCATTGTCATGGGTGAAGGCGAGCGGGACCATGAAATTGAGGATCGGAATGTCCTCATGCATGGCGTCTTCCTTTTCCCAAGGCGACGCTTTCATTTCCTCAAAGCCCGAGCGCACGACCACCTTGACGTCCTCGCCGCCGAGGCGGCGCGCGGTGCGGCAGCAATCCATCGCGGTGTTGCCGCCGCCGAGCACGATCACGCGCTTGCCGATTTTGCTTGTATGCTCAAAAGACACGCTGGAGAGCCAGTCGATGCCGATGTGAATATGGCTTGCTGCCTCTTTCCGGCCGGGGATGTCGAGCTCGCGGCCGCGTGGCGCGCCGGAGCCGACGAAAATCGCGTCGTAATTTTCCGACAACAGCTTCTTCAGGCTGTCGATGCGCCTGCCCCCTTTGAACTCGATGCCGAGATC
>DATGJS010000316.1:0-24945 GCA_035295025.1 Bradyrhizobium sp. | reverse complement strand
GGCCTGGAACTACTCGGTCTCGACCGACGTGATCGGCTATCTGATCGGCAAGATCGCGGGCCAACCGTTCGAGCAATTCCTTCAGGAGCGTATTTTCGATCCGCTCGGCATGAAGGATACGGGTTTCTTCGTGCCCGCCGCCAAGGCCCATCGGCTGGCTGCTTGTTACGCGGCGAGCCCGCAAGGCGCGATGAATTTTCATGGAGCTGGACACCAAGGCGGCTTGACGCTGCAGGACGACCCGGCGACCAGCCCCTTTCTCTCTCCGCCTTCGTTCATTTCCGGCGGCGGCGGATTATGTTCGACGGCGGACGACTACCTCACCTTCTGCCGCGCGCTGCTCAACGGCGGCGAGCTCGACGGCATCAGGCTGATCGGCCCGAAAACGCTGGCGCTGATGACATCAAACCATCTTCCCGGCGGCCGCACCTTGCCGGAAATGTCGCGATCGCTGTTTTCGGAAGCGACCTATGACGGCATCGGCTTCGGCCTCGGATTCTCGGTGACGCTCGATCCGGCGCGGACGCTCATTGCCGGAAGCCGCGGCGAATATGCCTGGGGAGGGGCTGCAACGACGTCGTTTTGGATCGACCCGGCCGAGGAACTGATTGCCATTTTCATGACGCAGGTATTGCCTTCGACCGCGACCTCTATTCGCCGCGAGCTCCGCACCATGGTCTATGCGGCAATCATCGAAAGCAATCTTTGAAAAGCGCGATAAGATGTGTTTCAGCCGAAGCTTTGCAGGCTCGGAAAGGTCTCCAGCAACCAGATGCTCACAGCCGAGACGCTGCCGGTGAGAAAGCCGATGCCGGTGATGACGAGCAACACGCCCATCGCGCGCTCGACGTTGGCTAAGTGCCGCTTCATTCGCGCAAACAACGCGGCGAATTGCTCCACCATGAAAGCGGCGATCAGAAACGGAATGCCCAATCCCGCCGAATAGACCGCGAGCAGGCCGGCGCCTTTTTCCACTGTCGCCTCAGTCGCCGCGACCGACAGGATCGCCGCCAGGATCGGGCCGATGCACGGCGTCCAGCCGAACGCAAAAGCGAGCCCCATGACATAGGCGCCCCACAGCCCGACCGGCCTGGGGATCGGCAGCCGCCCTTCCCGCATCAACAGGCCGATCCGTGTCAACCCGAGAAAATGCAGGCCCATCACGATGATGACGATGCCGGCGATGATCGAAAGCTCGGCCGACCAGGCGCGGATCAGGCCGCCGATCAACGAAGCGCTGGCGCCGAGCGCCACGAATACGGTGGAAAATCCGAGCACGAACATGATGGCCGAAACCATGACGGCGCGCCTGGAAGATGAGGGGGTTTCCTCATTGGCGACATGCTCGATGGTCGCGCCGGTCAGATAGACCAGATAAGGCGGCACCAGCGGCAGCACGCAAGGCGACAGAAAGCTGACAAGGCCGGCAATCAGCGCGGCGGGGATCGAGACGTCGTGAATCATGTCATCCTGGCTTTGCGAAGGAGGGTCGTCCCGCCCGGGTCAGCCCCCGGCATCGGAAGACGCCAAATGGTCCGAAAATGGCTATTTGACCAACCTCAGCGCCACCTGCGCGCGCGGGAGAAAGCCTTGCGGCGGCTTTGTATGCATGGAGCGGAGCGTTGTCTTCTCTCCCCGCAACATCGCATCGCACAGGGCCTTCAACTCGGAATCTTCGATCTGATTGAGCTTGACCTTAAGTTCCAGAATCGCAACCGAGAGCAATTGCGCCGTATCGGTATCACCGTTCAAAATGAGAGAGGTTTGGCACTCCTCCAGAGAGGCCAGGACAGCCCGCATATTTTCTTCGAGATGAGCCACCAGTTTATGTCCGTAACCGAGTTTGCAAATCCAGGATGATATGGCCGGGGGCGATCCAGGCGGTCACTCATAAACCCCCTGAGCAACGTAATAGTCCAAAGCCAATGAAGACCGATCGGGGCAATTTCGTCCTTACACAGTATTGTGACGTCCGTCCGCGGGCCCAAAGATTTTCATCATGCGAAATAACACAAACCACGCTTCGCCCCCAAACGCCGAATCTGCCTAGTGATGCAACTTGCGTGAAATTTTTGGAGTAAAATACAACCTATAGTACTAAATAGAATGATAGATGTCATCGATTGACGGCCGCGCCGCGGCGGCGGACGTTAAGCAACCGGCTTCAAAAGACGTCGATCTCCGTAGATTTCCGGGGTTTGTACACGAATTCAATGATGAGAAGTCAGTTTGAAGCAGATATAAGGATCGGATCGATCCTATTTTCTTTTCAGGCGTGTCACGAACGAAGAACGGTAAGGCAGTATGAACAAATCCATAGCAAAGAAGATGAAACAACGCAGCGCCGGCAAGCCGGATATTGAACTTGGCAAACGAATTCGATTGAGGCGTGTTGAGCAGAAGATTTCCCAAGCCGAGCTTGGCGAACAACTCGGCGTGAGTTTTCAGCAGGTTCAAAAATACGAAAAAGGCGTCAACCGCGTCGGCGCCGCCCGTCTTCAGCAAATCGCAACCGCGCTCGATGTGCCCGTCACCTTCTTCTACGATGGCGACAGCAAGGCTCGGGAAGTGGAAAGTCTGCTGTTTCTGGACAGTGCGTTCAGCCTGCGGCTGCTTCGCGCCTACAGCAAGATCAAGGACCAGACCGTCCAACGTCAGCTCGTATCCTTGATGGAATCGATCGCGGCGAACGAAGACTGAGGCGAAGGCCAAACCGGCGCTGAACTTGCCGCGCCCCCGCGCACAAGGTCAATCAAGACCAACGGATCGGCCGGCGCGCGATCGCCGCGCCAGGCCACATGCTGGTCCGGCCGCGACAAGACCAGCGCGCTGCGATCGAACGCGCAGGCTTGGAGAGCTGCGTCCGGCGCCACGACATCGAGCACCTTCAGCGGAACCTTGCGTTCTTTCGCGGCCCGTTCGAGCGGGCTCACATCGATGGCCGGATCGAAGCGCAGCAGCGTGAATTCGGCTCCCATCGCATCGTAAAGCGACACGCCATCCGCGCACCACAAATGCGGGGTCCGGCATCCCGGAACCGTCGAGGGTGTATAGCTGCTTATCGTATAGGATGGCGGCTCAGCACCGTCATAGGCGATGATCGGCGAACGATCGTAATAGGTGCCGAAATTGAGACCCGCGCAGGCATATTGCTGGACGTTGATTTCGTAAGTGAGGCGCCCGATCTCCCGCCGCGCCCGCTCGCCTTCAGCGCTCCTCTCCTCGATCGCGGCGGGAACCGCGCCGCGACGGCGAATCTCGGCCTCGGCATGCGACATCGCAAACCGCGAAACCTGGCTCGTGATCGGTAGCCGCTCAGCCTCATAGGCATCGAGGATCGCGGCCGGCGCCCAGCCGTTGAGATGCCCCGCCAGCATCCACGACAGATTCATCGCATCCGCGATTCCGGCGTTCATGCCGTAACCGGCATAAGGCACCCAAATGTGGGCGGCATCGCCGGCGATAAAGGCGCAGCGATCGCGAAACCGGCTCGCGATCAGCCGCCGTCCAACCCAGTCCTCCTTGGAGAGAATCTCATAGTTGAAATCCGCATCCACCCCGAGGATGGTGCGGATGCAGGCGTCGCGATCCACCAAATCGAAATCGCCCTCATCGGGCCGCATGTAATTATGCACCAGCCATCGCTCACGGCCGTCGATCGCATAGACCATGCCGGAGCGTCGCGGATTGATGGCGCCGGTGCCCCAAGCGGGCGCGCAACGTTGCCGGGCGAGAAGATCGCCGGCGCGGATATAGGTCGACTGTACCCGCTGCACGACCGCATCGCCCTCGAACGCGGCGCCGATGGCTTTACGAACGACCGAGCGCGCGCCGTCGCAGCCGATCAGATAGCGGCAGCGCACCGATGTGGCCGCGCCGGTTTCGAGATCGCGCAAGGTGACGCGGGCAAAGCCGTCTTCCACTCCGACATTTTCGACCGCGGCGCGGTTGCGGATGCGGATGCGCTTTTGGGCGGCCGCATGCGCGAACAAGATGGGCTCCAGGAAAATCTGGTTGATGCGGTGCGGCGGCTCGGGGGTCGGCCAGTTGCAATCCGGGCCGTCTTTCCGCGTGAAGCGATCGCGGCGGCAGGGAATTTCAATGCGCGTCAATTCCTGCCCGGTGAAGGTGGTGCGATAGCTGATGTCGTGCGGATAGTCCGCCGGCAACCCCGATTGGCGGATTTTGTCCGCCAAACCGAGCCGCCGGAAGATTTCCATGGTGCGAGCGGCGACGTGGTTGCATTTCGGCTCGGGCGGTTCGGCCGCCGCGCGCGTCTCGGCGAGCGTGACCTCGATCCCCCGCCACGCCAAATCGATCGCCAGCGTCAGCCCCACTGGACCGGCACCGACGATCAACACTTCCACATCCATCGCCTCTGCCATCGGGATTTTCTCATTCCACCTCGGTATCAAAGCGCAACGTCATCGCGAGGAGCGATAGCGACGAAGCGATCCAGACCTTTTGCTAGATTGCTTCGCAAGCGCTCGCAATGATGGTGTCAAGCCAAAAGTCCAGCAGCATTCTATCGGACCATTGCAGCGGCGGCCAAGCAATGCTTCATTGCCGCATCCGTCCTCTCTCGCTTCCCAAGGTTCATCCATGCTCGATACCCCCGCCACCAACCAAACATCCCTCGCCGAGGGTAAAATCCTCAAAAGCATCACCGATGGCGTCGGGATCATCACCTTCAATAATCCCGACAAGCGCAACGCCATGTCGATCGAGATGTGGGAGGGTCTGGGGCAAGCGCTGAGCGAATTGCGCGACGACGATCACGTGCGCGTCGTGATCCTCACCGGCGCGGGCGACAAGGCGTTCATGTCGGGCGCCGATATCAGCCAGTTCGAGAAGAACCGCCACAACGCGCAAGCCTCCGAGGAATACAACAAGCGCAGCGAGGCCCAGCGCACGCTGCTTGCGAACTACCCCAAACCGACCATCGCCTGCATCCGCGGCTTTTGCCTTGGCGGCGGCATGCAAGTGGCGATGTCGGCCGACATTCGCTTGGCCTCCAACAACAGCCAGTTCGGCATTCCCGCCGCCAAGCTCGGTATCGCCTATGGCTATGACGGATTGAAAAACCTGGTCTCGCTGGTCGGCCCCTCCTGGGCGCGGCTCATTCTCTATACGGGGATGCGGATCGACGCCGCGGAAGCGTTGCGGATCGGGCTCGTCGATCGCGTGATGGCGGATGGCGCGCTATGGAACGAAACGCTGGAAGTCGCGCGCACCATTTCCGAAAACGCCCCGCTCGCCATTAAAGCCGCCAAGATCACAATCGCGCAAGTCTTGAAAGACAAGGCCGATCGCGACATGGAAGCGATCAAGGCGATCGGCACGACCTGCATGGATTCGGAAGATTTCCGCGAAGGCCGCCAGGCTTTCATGGAAAAGCGCAAGCCGAAGTTTAAGGGGCGGTGATCCCTGTTCGACGTGTGACTCCGGGCATCGGCTCCGTCGCAACAATTGGCCGCACATAATCGTCGTCATTCCGGGGCGCCAGAAGGGCGAGCCCGGAATGACGAGAGACCGGATTGCGTTCCCCGGACGCAGCGCAACGCTCGTGTTGCGCTGCTGATCCGGGGTCCGGGTAAGATCGTGGGTCCCGGCTCTCTGTCGCGTCACTTCATGCCGCGCCGTGTCCGGGACGCAAAAAATCCATTTGCGCCAAAAATCGAATTTCGCAAACCCAATCAAGGCTGAGTCTACTGTCCAGCCCTTTCGCAAAAAATATTTTGCTTCGCGTTTGACCCAAATCAACCTCATAAGCGCGGCCGTCTCGCGCCCTCTCGGGAGGGACGTTTGGCCGATCGTCATCAACGTTGGACGCGGGATGCGATGGACGCTTTGGCGCTTTTGACGAACGGCGCGTGAAGCGGACGGCGAAGTCGTGTGGTCTTGACGCCTCGACGCTGGCGTCAAGTCGGCGGGATAATCCGCTGACGATGGTGGCAAAAAAGCCCGATCACCAGAGAGAGCACGAAGGAAACCGTAAAACCATCGCCGCGGGGAATGCCGGGATGATCCGGTGTGACCGCAGTGACTTACGCTCGTGTGCTCTTCTTCCATGGCACGCGAGGCTGCGGGCGCAAACGGCGCCCGCGCATTCCCCGCGCCCTCTTTTACTGAGGGACAATGTTTTGCAGAACTCGGGCGCGAAATCGCGCTGCGGGAGGGAGGAGACGCGTGCTCAAAAAGAGCGTCATTGCGAGCCAACGGGTCGGGCGAATGCCCGCCCGATGACAGGCTCCGCGAAGCAATCCATCTAACCTCGGAAAGAAGATGGATTGCTTCGTCGCTTTCGTTCCTCGCAATGACGCGAGCGGGTTACAACGCCGCCAATACCGCCTTGCCGATATCGGCGGTGCCGTTCTTGCCGCCGAATTCCATCGGCTTGATCCCTTGCGCATAGGCCTTGTCGACCGCGCGCTCGATGCGCTCGCCCGCTTCGGCCGCCGATTCCAAACCATGCTTGTCGGCCAGCCAGTCAAGCATCATGGCGGCGGAGAGGATCATTCCGGTCGGGTTGGCCTTGCCCTGCCCCATGATGTCGGGCGCGGTGCCGTGACAGGGCTGGAACACGGCGTAGCGGTCGCCGATATCGGCCGAGGGTGCCATCCCCATGCCGCCGATCAGGCCCGCCGTCATGTCGGAGAGAATGTCGCCGAACATGTTTTCCATCACCATCACATCGAAATCCCACGGACGCTTCACCAGCATCGCCGAGCAGGCATCGACATAAAGACGCTCCGTCTTCACGTCGGGGTGACGCCGAGCCGCCTCGTCGAACATCTCACGAAAGAACGCGAAGGCTTTGAACACATTGGCCTTGTCGACGCAGGTCAAACCGCCTGGCCGGCCGCGCTTTTTACGCCGCTCGGCAAGCTTAAAGGAAAACTCGAACAAGCGCTCCGAGGTCTTTCGCGTGATGACCAGGGTTTCGCGCGCATCCTCATGGGTGACGACGCCTTTTCCCATCGAGGCGAACAATCCTTCCGTGGATTCTCGGATCACGACAAGGTCGATGCCGCGCTGGTCGGCGCCGACGATCGGGCTCGGCACGCCCGGAATGAGCCGCGCCGGGCGCACGCCGGCATAAAGATCGAAATGAAAACGCAGCTCCACCTGCGGCATGATTTCGGTATTGTCGGGATAACGCACCGACGGCAAGCCGCAGGCGCCGAGCAGGATCGCGTCGGCCTCCTCGCACAGCCGGATCGTCGAATCCGGCATCGACTTGCCGGTCTCCCGATAATGGTTGGCGCCGGCGGCGGCTTCCGTGAAACGAAACTTCAAATCGGTGGTCGCTTCGATCTTGCGCAAGATCTCCAGCGCCGGGGTCATGACTTCGGGACCGATGCCGTCACCGGCGAGCACGGCGATGTGGAGCGCATTATTGGCAGACATGGGGGATTCCTTGAGTTTGAACGATGTTAGTTCGTCATTGCGAGCCAACGGGTCGGGGCGAATGCCCGCCCGATGACAGGCACCACGACGCAATCCAGACTTTCACGCAAGAAACTGGATTGCTTCGTCGCGTTGCTCCTCGCACTGACGGCGGAGGACCTATGGCGTCAAAATTGCCCGTCCGACCAACCGGCCTTCCTTCAGGTCGGTCAGCGCCTGGTTGGCTTGGCCGAGCGGCATTGGCGCCACCGGAATCGGCGCGATTTTCTTGGCGCGGACGAGATCGAGCAATTCCTGGGTTTCGCGCAAATTGCCGACATAGCTGCCTTGAATGGTGATCGCTTTGATCGGGATCAGCGGCAAGGCCCAAGTCGCGCCGCCGCCGAACAGGCCGACGATCACAAGCTTGCCGCCCTTGGTCAGGCAATCAAAACCCAGTTGCGAGGTCTTGGCGTTGCCGACGAGATCGATCACCGCACGAATCGGCTCGCCGGCCTTTTCGGTCAATTGCTCCAGCGCATCCGCCGCGCCGCCATCGACGCTGGCGAGCGCGCCGGCCTGTTCCGCCGCCGCGCGCTTTTTCGCGTCGATATCGACGACGATGGCCCCCTTGCCCCCCATCGCCTTGAGCAAAGACAGCGCCATCAGGCCAAGCCCGCCGGCGCCAATAATCACGATCGGGGTGTCGAGAACGGACTCCACCTTCTTCAGCGCGCTATAGGTGGTGACGCCGGAACAGGCATAGGGCGCGGCCGTGAGCGGATCGAGCCCCTTCAAATCGAGCAGATATTTCGGATGCGGGACCGTCATGTGATCGGCGTAGCCGCCGTCGCAATAGACGCCGAGCGCATTCGGCTTGACGATACACATATTCTCATCGCCCCCGAGACAGGTCTTGCATTGGCCGCAACCAAGCCAGGGATAGGCCAAGACGACATCGCCGATTTTAAGGCCGCTCTTGTCGCTTTCCTTGATTTCGGGTCCGAACGCTATGATTTCGCCGACGGTTTCATGCCCCATCGTTCGCGGCAGCGACACGCCACGATCCTTCAACGACAGCGGCTTGCGGCCATGGCCGAGATCGTAACCGCCTTCCCAGATATGCAAATCGCTGTGGCAGACGCCGGCCGCTTTGACCTTGATCAAAACCTGCGTTCCCGCAGGCCGCGGCGTCGGTTCGTCGATTTCCTTCAGCGGCGCGTTGAAATCGGCGACTTTGAAGCTTTTCATCGCTTCTCTCCCTTCAAACGATCGGGGGGCTTTTGGTTAGCTGTTCTGATAGGCCGGAAACGCCCGTCGCGGCAAGCCCATCGAACCGTGTCAGCCGGCGGAGCTGAGCTGGTCCGGGCGGGGGCGGGTTTCGGGCATGGCGAGCCAGATCGCGACAAGGCCGGTGGCGGCGATCAGCGCCAGACCTATAAAGGCGACATTGCTGCCGAATCTGTCGCTGACAAAACCGGCAAGCACGGTCGAAAGCGAGGCCCCGATTCCGGTGGCGGTGCCGACGACGCCTTGGGCGAGATTGAAGTGGCCGCTGCCGAACGCCACGTCCGCGACGATCAATGGAATCATCACGCTGAATATCGCCGCGGTGATGCCGTCGAACACCTGAACCGCGACCAGGAGATAGGGGTCGCGGACGGTCGCAAACATCAGGCCGCGGATCGCAAGCGCGGCAAAGCCGATCAACAACAGCGGCCGCCGGCCCCATTGTTGCGCCTTGCGGCCGACCGACGGAGACGTCAAGGCGACAATGGCTTGAGGCACAATGATGCAGGCGGCGATCAGGACCGTCGCCCATTGGCTCGAGCGTGTGGTGACGACGCCCGCCATCAAAGGCAGCATCGCGGCGTTGGCCAATTGAAGCAGCATGATGCTGCTGGCGAAAATCAGCAGAGGACGCTGACGCATCAAAACCAGGATGCTGGTCGATTTGGCGTCCGGCGCCGTCGGCGGCACCGACCCATGGGCGCGGGCGGCGTCAATCTCCCGCTCGCGGATGCGTACCAATGCAAGCAAGGTCGGAATAGCGAGAGCGAAGGCAACCAGAAAGACCGAGCGGCTCGACAACAGATAGCCGCACGTTCCCATCAAGGCCGCGGCGACGCCATTTCCGAGCGAGGCAAAACGCGCATTGCGCCCCAACCGCTCGCCGATCGCCAGCGGCCCCACCAGACCGAGACTGATCGCTGCGATCGCCGGGCCGAGCACGCAGCTCGCCGCGGCATGCAGCGTGGCCGCGGCCGCGACCACCGGATAGATCGGCCATGCCGCATAGGCCAACGCGCCGCATCCGATGGTCGCAATGGCAAGGCCGGCGACCAGGCGCTCGGATTTCGCCGCATCGATGATGGCGCCGCCGGGGATCTGGCCGATCAACGCCACCATGCCGCCGATCGAAAGCACCGAGCCGATCTCGATTTGGGTCCATTTCTGCGTCGTCAGATAGACCGCGACAAAGGGACCAAATCCGGTTTGCACATCCGCCAGGAAGAAAATGAACCAGTCGAGGCCGCGCAGGCTCTCGCGCGAGGGATGCGGCACGGCCTCGAATGCCGCGGTCGCCGAACGCGGCCCGCAACCATCGCCGCGCGGATTTTCACGCGTGTCGCCAGTTCGGCCGGTTTGAATCGAGGTTAAGCGTGCAAACAGGAGCCCTCTCCGTTTTAGCGATCGAACTGCCATGGCAGCAGATTTCCCGAGGCGCCGAGCACCACGATCGGCGTGCCTTCTTTATATTCAGGCGCCGCCATCACCTGCGCCTTGGTCAAATCGAGCGTGATACTGTCGCTTTTATCGGCGACGCGGCCAAAATGCAGCGCGTTCCAATCGACCACGATTTTGCGGCTGCCGACTCCAAGAAATCCGCCGAAATCGATCACGGCGGCGCGCACCATGCCCGAGCGATCGACGATCACATCGACGATGCGCCCCATATTCTCGTCCGCCGGGCTTCGCACCTCGCGCCCCAGCACGCCGCGCGCTTCACTCGCCCCGATAATGGTGACGGATGGCGGCGGCGCGGGCTCCTTCGAAGCCGCGGGCGGCGTGGCATTTTGCGAGGGGGACGATGATGATGGCGTCTCGCCCTGCCCCCATGAACGCATGCCGAATGAGGCAACAATGATGACGACAATAAGCGTGAACGGAATCTTGGCGTGCATGTCATGCCCTCGCTTAAAGACCGGCCGTCGCCGCACATCAGCGGGAAAGGACGATGGACACCTGAATCTGACCTCGCGTTCGCATCACTTCCAGCGACACATCCTCGCCATGCCGCCTGACCCGAAGATCGGCGCTGGATTCGCCCAATCGCAAATCGCGAAGGACGATCTCATTGAAGAAAGCCGGCAGTCGCGGATTGCGCAGACGAATTTCGCCATGCCGCGCATCGAATTCGAGTCCGAGCGCAGCCTCGATCAACGTGAACGGAGTGGCGCTCGCCCAGGCTTGCGGCGCGCAAGCCACCGGATAAAGCGTCGGCCCACGTCCTTTCTCTCGCCGAAAGCCGCAAAACAATTCAGGAAGCCGGCGCAAATCCATGTAAGTCGCCGCCTCGAACAGCGCTTTGAATACCTGTTCGACGGAATGTTTGAGCCCATATCGGGCGAGCCCGAGCGCAATCAGCGCATTGTCGTGGGGCCAGATCGACCCGTCATGATAAGACATCGGATTGTAGCGGGCCTCGCCTTGCGCCACGGTGCGGATACCCCAGCCGGTGAAGAAGTTTGGCCGCATCAGCCCCGCGGCTACCTTCCGGGCGCGGTCTTGGCGCACCAAGCCCGTGAAAAGCAACTGCCCGGCATTCGAGGCGCGCACGCGGCACGGCTGCTTGGTCCCATCCAGCGCGAGCGCGTAGGTTGAAAGCTCCTCGCACCAGAAGGCTTCCTCAAACCGCTCGGCAAGCCGCCGGGCTTGGGCTTCGAGCTGTTGCGCCTTGTCCGATAAACCCATGCGCATGGCACATCGCGCCGCCAACTGCTTGCCGGCAAAAACATAACCCTGCACTTCGGCCAATGCGATGTAGCCTTCCGCCAGCCGGCCATCGGCGTGGAAGATCGCATCGTAGGAATCCTTCCACCCCTGATTGGCGAGACCTTGTTCGGAAGCGCGCCGATATTCGACAAAGCCATCCTGATCCGGATCGCCCGGCCCGTCGATCCAACCTAAAGCCGCCTCGATCGCGGGCCACAATTCGGCGAGCGTCTCATCATCGCCGGTGCGCTCGACATACAGCCCCGCCAACAACACAAAAAGCGGCGTCGCATCCACGCTGCCGTAATATTGCGCGAACGGCACCTCGCGCAGCGCGGCCATTTCGCCCTCGCGCATTTCATGCAGTATCTTTCCGGGCTCGGCATCGGCAAGCGGATCGGTGCTCTTTGCCTGATACAAGGCAAGCCGCTTCAACACGCCGCGCGCGATCCGTGGGTCGATCCACAACATCTGGAGCGCCGTGATGATTCCGTCGCGGCCGAATGTCGTCGAGTACCAGGGAATGCCCGCATACGGGTATCTGCCCTGCGGCGTATCCGTCATCAGCATATTGAGGTCGGCCATCGAACGGCACAGCACCTCATTGAAAATATTGTTTGATGTTTCGATGCTGACGGCCCCTTTGGTTTGTTGGCGCATTTCGCGGCGATGCGCGAGCAGCCCGCGAAGGAACGGAACGGGCTGCGATGTTTTTGGCTTGTTGCAAGAGACAGCGACGAAAAGCGAACGGGCCTGTTGCGAGGCAAGATCGAGACGATACGTCGCCGCGTTCACGGCAAGCTGGGTCGGCCGCGGATCGAATTTAAGCGCGGTGACACGGGCTTTGCCGTCGAGACCCACATATTCGAGCCAGACATCGGAGGCACCGACCAGCGTGCTTGAGGCGATGCCCCGGCGTTGGCGACGCTCACCGCGCGCTTCAAAAAGGTCCGCGAAATCATTGTCGAACAACAGCGTCAGATCAAAATTCGCCGCTTGCCCGCCATGATTTTGGACCCCGATACGCTGATACGCCACCCCGCGCCAAAGGAAGGTGCTGCGAACGATGTGAAGCATATCCTTATGCAAGACGATCCGCCCATGCCGGTGAATATCGGGATTTGTGAGGTCCACCGTCAGCGCGGAATTGTCGTCGCGAAGATTGGAGCCAAGCAACAACGGCTGCACTTCATCCAGTACGAGTTCAAGCCGCGCCAAATACCTTGTATCCGCGTTGAACAGGCCGTCGGGCCCGCCGGCGGAGGCGCCGATATCGCCGTGATCGTCGAGCACGATGAAAGTGTCGTCATGCTTGAGCGAACGCCGCGGCCGCGCCGCCGGCCCGGTCATCGGAATATAGAATGGCGATTCTACGATCGCTTCCCCGGTCCACAGCATCGTCATGTGAGTTACGGCTTCGGCAACCATGGTGACATCGCCTCCCACAACGGTAGACATACGCAATATCACTGCGGCAATTCAGGCCGCGCGCTTCGCGAGCCGACTCATTTCCTGCGTTATCAATTCGCGGTAAGGTCCCTGCCCCTGCATCAAACGATCGGGCGAACCGTCTTCAACGATCCGACCCGCCTTGAGCACCACGACGCGATCGAAATGACGAAGCGTGGCGAGTCGATGAGCGATCGCGATGACAGTGCGCCCGCGCATCAATCGCGAGAGAGCTTCACGTATCGCCTCCTCGGACTCGCTATCGAGCGCCGCCGTGGCCTCATCGAGCAACAAGATCGGCGCGTCCTTCACGAAGGCTCGCGCGATGGCGATGCGCTGCCGCTGACCGCCGGACAATTTGACGCCGCGATCTCCGACCATGGTGGCAAGTCCGTCCGGCAAAGACTCGACAAAGTCACATCGCGCCGCGATCGCCGCGCGCAGCACCTCATCGTCGGTCGCCGTCGGCCGGCCATAACGAATATTTTCCATGATCGAGCGGTGAAACAGCGAGATGTCTTGCGGTACCACGGAAATGGCCTCACGCAGGCTTTGCTGGGTAACGCGCGCGATATCCTGGCCGTCGATCGTGACGTTGCCTTCCCGAACATCGTAAAACCGCTGCAACAGAACGAAAAGGCTGGACTTGCCGCCGCCGGATTGCCCGACGAGGCCCACTCTTTGTCCCGGTTGGATTCGAAGGTTGAACTTGTCGAACAAAGGCGGACTCGCGGGATAGGAAAACGAGATATTGTTGAAAGCAATCGCGGCGCCGCTCTTTACCAGCGGCTCTGCTTGCGGATGGTCTCGAAGCTCGTGTGGGAGCAGCAATGTCGCGATCGCCTCGGTCAACCGCGCGACATGCTGCGTGACATCCACCAGCGCCACCGCGAGATCGCGCGTCGCGCTGAGGATCGAAAGTCCGAGCGTACACACCAAGACGACGTCTCCGGTGGTTGCCCCACCGCTCTGCCAAAGCGTAATGGCCCACGCCAGTATCGCAATCGTCAACGCAACCGTGACCGCGGCGTGGATCAAGCGAAGTTTTTCAAGGTAGCGAAGGCTGCGCCGGCGTGCGTTCAGCTCTCTGTTCACGGTCGCGTCGAAACGCTCGTGTTCGAAACTCAAGCCGCAAAATGCCCTTACCAGCGGCATGTTGCTGATGACATCGACCATCTCGCCGTCGACGGCGGCCGCTTTATCGGCGAAATCGTCATGCAGCGGCTTGCCCGCGGCCGCGAGGCGGAACATCGCGACCACCATTCCACCGGCGATGAAGATCAGCCCCGCCGCCATCGGCGTACTCACGGTTCCGATCAAGCAGATGGCGGCAATGGTGGCGATGCAAGGCGGAAATACATTCCACATAAACATGTTTTCGACGGAAAAGACCGCATTCGAGGTCGCAGTGATGCGGCTGGTCAACATTCCCGGCAGCCGATCGGAAAAATAACTGGGTGCGTGACCCGTCAAATGGCGAAAGATGTCGCGGCGCAGATCGCCGGTGACACCGACAAAGGTAAAACTCGCGGTCCAACTGGCGATCCGCCACAGAAAATTGTCCGCCGCGATCAACGACATGAGAAAAACAAAGGCGAGCCAGACGTTACCGGCGCGCGCCGGCCCGCTGGAGAGGCCATCCACCAAGAACTTCACGCCATATTGGGTGCCGACCGAGCAGGCGACAGCGGCGGCGACGGTGAAGAAAATAACGGCGTGAGAAGCGAGCCTTCGACGGATGTAACGCAACACAAAAATGAGCGGACGATTGGCATAGCCTGAGAGGTTGTCCATGTGCCGGGAACCTTATCTGAGGAATCTACCAAGGGATCTAAATTGCAAACCATTCTGCGCAAATCAGCGAATGCCTCTCGTGTCCTTCGCAGTTCCATCGATGATATTGGCCGCACCATGTCCCCCTCGCGGCATTGAAGACGGCGAAAGCGTGTTCAGTCGCGGTTCCACAGACCCAAACGTTCAAGATGAAAGAATTGCGCGTTTTGGGAACTTCGCAAATGCGGAAACGTTCCCCACGACGCGCATTCGCGCCGGCATGGGGACATGTATTCACACGATAGGAGATTGATAGATGCGCATCGCGCAGGTAGCTCCGCTAACGGAGGCGGTTCCGCCCAAACTCTATGGTGGAACCGAACGGGTCGTTCACTGGCTGACCGAGGAACTGGTCGCGCTCGGAAACGACGTTACGCTGTTTGCCAGCGGAGATTCTCACACATCCGCCAAACTTGACGCAACATGGCCACGAGCCTTAAGGCTCGACGGATCGGTTCGCGATCCGAATGCGCTTCACATGGTGATGCTGGAGCGTGTTCGACAAAAATGCGACGATGAAGAATTCGATTTCCTCCACTTCCACCTCGATTACTATCCATTTTCGCTGTTCTTTCGTCAACCGACGCCGTTTCTAACCACATTGCACGGCCGGCTCGACCTGCCGGAACATCAACCGGTATTTTCCACCTTCGCTTCCGTTCCCGTGATTTCGATCTCGAATGCACAGCGGCGTCCGGTGCCGCAAGCGAATTGGATCCGCACCATTCATCACGGCCTGCCGGAGCAGTTGTTGACGCCGCGGCCGATCACGCCGTCTTATCTGGCCGTGCTCGGCCGCATCGCGCCGGAAAAGGGCGTCGATCGCGCGATCCGGATTGCCATTCGTTGCGGCATCCCGCTCAAGATCGCGGCCAAGGTCGATCGCGCCGATCAGGACTATTACGATGCGACTATCCGGCCGCTGATCGACCAATCCCTCGTCGAATATATTGGTGAAATCGGCGACCACGAAAAGTCGGATTTCCTTTCCGGCGCAATCGGATTGCTCGTTCCGATCGACTGGCCGGAGCCATTCGGCCTCGTCATGATCGAAGCGATGGCCTGCGGCACGCCAGTGATCGCCTATAATCGCGGCTCGGTTCCTGAGATCGTCGAGGAAAATGTCACCGGATTCATTGTCGAGGATGAAATCAGCGCGACATCGGCCGTGAGCCGCCTCACCCAGCTGGACCGGCGGCGAATCCGGCAACGCTTTGAAGCACGGTTTACCGCGCGACGCATGGCGCTCGATTACCTTGCCGCTTACCACAGCCTCATGGAAGCCGGCGCGCCCCGGATCAAGCTCGTGAGCAGCGCGGAGTGAAATGAAAGGCCCCTCCTCTATCGCGTCGCCTCAAGATCGACTTTGCCGAAGCGGCGCTCGTAATCCTTGATGTAGGCTTCGGGCGCCGGTTGCAAATGGCGGCGAGTCAATGCGACGAGCTCTTCCCGCCGCGCGCCACGCAAGGCTTCGATCATGTCGAGATGATCCTGCCGGGCACGATCAAGTACGCCGGGAAACGCGTTGGCATAGGAGCGGATGCCATAAACTTTCTGGGCGAGCAGATCGATGGTTTCGATCAGGCAGATATTGCCGCACAGACCGAACATCACCTGATGAAAACTGAGGTTGCTATAAAAGGCCGTCAACAAATCGCCCGCCGCGATCGCCTGGGAATGGCGGTGCTGCAATTCCTCCAACCTCTCGATATCAGCGCCGGCAATCGGGAACGGGATAATGCTGACCGCAAGGACCTCCAGCTCTTCCCGCACCGCGTAGATTTCCTGCACTTCTTTCGGGGTCAATCCGCGCACCAATGCGCCGCGGTTTGGAATCCGCCCCACCAAGCCCTTTTTTTCGAGCTCGAAAAGCGCGAGCCGCACATCGCCACGGTGAGTATCGAACAATTCGCAAAGGTCTTGTTCGATCAGCCGCTCCCGCGGTTGACGCCGTCCGAGGACTATGTCCTCCTCAATGCGCTTGGCGATAAGAGCGGCCGCCGGTTCTCGCGGTCGCGAAACCGGCATCTGGCGGGATTTTGGCGCTCGGACGGTCGCGCGTTTGGCTGGTTTTCCGACCATCATGTCCTTGGATGCGATACTGCGCTGCCGACCGGCCTGCAAGACAGCGGTAAGACTTAATGCCGTATTGTAAACAATATTGAATACGGTTACCATCTGAAAAAATCCGCAAGGGATCATCACAGTTGATCGGCGGAATAAAGCCCGCGGCCACTCGCGGCGGCAAAAGGGGAGGGAAACGGCATGAAAAAAGCGCGCAAGGATTCCGCCGACAAGCCAACAAAGCTGGCTTCAGCAAAGCGACAAAGCCGCCGTGAATTTGTCATCAAGGCGAGCGGCGTTCTCGCCGCCGGCGCGTTTGGCGCCGTGCCGTTACGCGGCTGGGCGGCGGATCCGATCAATATCGGCGCGCTTTATCCGACCACCGGCAGCATGGCCCAAATCGGAGTGGGCTGCGTCGCCGCCGCCAAGCTTGCCGCCGACATGGTCAACGAGGCTGGCGGCATCAAGTCGCTCGGCGGGGCAAAGCTCAATCTCATCATTTCCGACGTGCAAAGCGACACCACCGTGACGCGCACGGAAACCGATCGGCTGATCACCGGCAACAAATTGTCGGCGATTCACGGATGCTACGCCAGCGCCCTCACCTTGATCGCGAGCGAAGTGGCCGAGCGCGCCAAGGTTCCGCTGATCACGGGATCGAGCTCGGATCAACTCAACAAGGGCCGCACCTACACCTTCACGCCATTCGCCCGCGCCTCGCAATTCGCCCGCGCGCAATTGCAAATGTCGAAGCTCGTCAGCGATACGCCGAAGGTCGCGGTCATTTTCGAGAACACCGCCTTCGGCACTTCGACATCCAACGGCCTGAAGGAGCTTGCGCCGGCGGAGGGCGTCGAGATCGTGATGTTTGAGCCCTATTCGGCCGGATTTACCGATGCCAGCCCGCTGATCAACAAGGTGAAATCCTCGGGCGCCAATACCCTTTTCTCGGTCTCCTATCTGAACGATCTCATTCTGATCGTGCGGACCGTCAAACAATTCGGCCTCAATATTTCGATCAATGGCGGCTCCGGCGGCTTCGTCATTCCGGATTTTTACAAAAATGTCGGCAAGCTCGCGGAAGGTTTGCAAGGCGTCGCGCATTGGAACCACGACGTCAGCGCGGACGCCCAGAAGGTGAACGCTGAGTTCAAGAAGCGTACCGGCGATTTCGCATTCGAATATGCCGGCGGCCTGGTGGCGCAGACCTTCATGCTGGCAGATGCGCTGGAGCGCGCGGCCTCCACCGATCCGCAAAAGGTTCGCGAGGCGTTATCGACGTTGGACGTCTCCTCGGGCTTTGCGGCGATGGCGCCGGGCGGAAAGGTCAAGTTCGGCCCCGACGGCAAAAACATCTACGGCCATCCGGTCGGTGTGCAGTGGCAAAATGGCGACCTCGCCAGCGTTTTCCCAAAAGAAGACGCCCGCGCGCCCTTGATGAAAATCTAGAGCGGCCCGCCAAATGTGGGAGACAGTGGCCCAGGCCGTCATCAACGGCCTGCTTATCGGCGGGATTTACGCCCTCGTCAGCATCGGCGTCACGCTGATCTTCGGCGTCGTCAAGATCGTCAACTTCGCCCAAGGCGAATTCGTGATGATCGGGATGTATATCAGCTTCTTTCTCGCCAACCAGTTCGGCGTCGATCCGTTGCTCTCGCTTTTCGTTTCGATGCCGGTGCTGTTCGTGATTGGCGTTCTGATCCAGCATTTCCTGATCCGCCGGGTGCTTGGCCCCAACGACATGCCGCAGATCTTTCTGACCTTTGCGCTGTCGTTGTTACTCCTCAATCTATCGCTGATGCTGTTCACGGCGAATTACCGCACCGTGCACACCTCCTACTCCGACGAAGCCTTCCATATCGGCGGGCTTTACATCCCCGTCGCCAAACTCATCGCCTTTGTGGTCGCGATGGCGTTAAGCGGCCTGCTCTGGTTGTTTTTGCACACCACCGACCTCGGTAAGGCCATGCGGGCCGCCGCGCAAAATCGCGACGTGTCGATGCTGATGGGCATCAACCCCAATCGTGTCTTCTGTGTCGCCCTCGGCATTGCGCTGGCGCTGGCGGGTGCCGCGGGTTCGCTGCTGATGCCGTTTTATTCCGCCTACCCCTTTGTCGGACAGGTCTTCGTGTTCATGGCCTTTGTCGCAGTGGTGCTGGGAACGCTCGGCAATGTCATGGGCGCGCTGATCGCAAGCCTGATGATGGGCATCGCCGAGTCGCTCGGCGTTCAATATGTCGGGGCGGATTCAGGCCTGATCGTTGTGTTCGCGATGCTGCTGCTCACCCTCGCCTTCAAGCCGACCGGCCTCGGTGGAGGTCGGGCACGATGAGCAGCCCGCGCACTATTATCCTTCTGGCGATTGGAATTGCCGCCCTCATTGCCTTGCCAATGGTGGTGAAGAGTTCGTTTGCGATCGACATCTTCATCCGGATTTTGCTGTTTGCCTTCATCGGCTCCGCTTGGAATCTGATGGGCGGCTACGCCAAGCAATTGTCGCTCGGGCATGCCGCCTATTTCGGGTTGGGCGCCTACACCTCGACGATCCTGCAAATCGATTTCAACATCTCGCCCTGGATCGGGATGGTCGCCGGCGGCGTGGTGGCGATGGCGGCGAGCCTGCCGGTCGGTTGGCTGTGCTTTCGTCTGCGCGGCCCCTACTTCACCATCGCCACGATTGCGACCGCGCAAGCCTTGATGCTGATCTTCCTTAAATTCCGCGATTTCGCCTGGGGCGCCGAGGGCACCACCATTCCCAATCTCGGCACCGCGCCGCTGATGATGCAGTTTGAGAGCAAGTCCTCCTATTATTATGTGGTGCTCGGGCTCCTGCTCGTCGCGCTTTTTATCACCTGGCTGATCGAGCGTTCCTGGATGGGGTATTACCTCGTCGCCATCGGCGAGGACGAAGACGCGGCAGAGGCGATCGGCGTCAATGCGCCCAAGATGAAACGCAACATCTATATGATCAGCGCGTTTCTCACCGCGCTCGCCGGAACGTTCTACACGCAATACATCTACTTCATCGATCCCGCGACCGCGTTTTCCTTCAACATCTCGATCGAAGCAGCCCTCGTATCGATCGTCGGCGGCATCGGAACGCTGTGGGGCCCGCTGATCGGCACGGTGTTGCTGGAAACCACCTCGACCTTGTTGCAAAGCTGGCTCGGCAGTTCGATCGGCGGCGTTCAACTGACCGTCTATAGTTTGATCCTGATGGCGGTGATCCTGTGGCGCCCGACCGGGCTGATGGGCATGATCATCGAGGCGCGGCAGCGTTTTGCCAGCCGCAAGCCGGCGCGGGCGTAGGGACAAGCCGATGGCAGATGCACTCGTCATTTCTGGCCTAAGCAAGCGGTTCGGCGGATTGCGCGCCGTGCAGGACGTAAGCTTCACCGTGAAGGAAAACGAAACCGTCGCGCTGATCGGCCCGAACGGTGCCGGCAAAACCACAAGCTTCAACCTCATCACCGGATTTCATCGGCCGGACACAGGCTCGGTGATGGCCTATGGCCGCGAAATTGTCGGCCTCAAACCGCATGATATCTGCGCGCACGGCTTGGCGCGCACCTTTCAGGTCGCAAAGCCTTTCGGCGCCATGACTGTGCTCAGCAATGTCATGACCGGCGCGTTCCTGCGCGACAAGCGCACCCATGTGGCGCGCGAAAAGGCGCGCGAGGCGATCGACTTCGTCGGTCTCACGGCGAGGGAACAGACGGCCGCGAAAGACTTGACCACTATCGACCAGCGCCGGCTGGAAATGGCGCGCGCGCTCGCCACCGAACCGCGGCTTCTTCTGCTCGACGAGGTTATGGCCGGGCTCAATCCGGCCGAGATCGATCAGGCGGTCGCGCTGATTGGAAAACTCTCGGCGCGAGGCTTGACCATTGTCATTGTCGAACATGTGATGCGCGCGATCATGGCAGTCGCCCGCCATATCGTGGTGCTCGATCACGGGCAGAAGATCGCCGAGGGCGCGCCGAAAGAGATCGTGGAAAATCCGGAAGTCGTGCGCGCCTATCTCGGCTCTTATGTGCATCCGCCGGTAGCCGGGGAGGCTTGAAGTGCTGAAGCTGGAAAATGTCAGCGCCAGTTACGGCTCGGTGCCCGCGATCTCCCATGTCAACATCGAGATTGGTGAAGGCGAAGCGGTGGGTTTGCTCGGGGCCAACGGCGCCGGCAAGAGCACGACGCTGCGCGCGATCTCGGGCCTTGTAAAACTCAGCTCCGGAACCGTTAGCTTCGGCGGCCAAAACCTCGCTTCCTTGCCCCCGCACCGGATTCCGGAATTGGGCATTGCCCACGTGCCGGAGGGACGACAGGTCTTTCCGGAAATGACGGTGCACGAAAATCTCGAAATCGGTTCTTATGTGCCGAAGGCCAAGGCCGAACGGCAAAAGACGCTCGAACTGGTCTACGGCATTTTCCCACGGCTTGCCGAACGAAGGAAACAACTCGCCGGCACTATGAGCGGCGGCGAACAGCAAATGCTGGCGGTCGGGCGCGGGTTGATGCTCAAGCCCCGCCTCTTGATGCTCGACGAGCCGTCGCTGGGACTGGCCCCCGTGATGACGGATGTGACGTTCGAGAAGATCGGCGAAATCCATAAAATGGGCACCGCCATTTTGCTGGTCGAGCAAAATGTCAGCCGGGCGTTGTCGCTGGTGCAGCGCGCCTATGTGCTCGAAAGTGGCAAAGTGATCATGCACGGCACAGCCACGGAGCTCGCCAACAACAAGCAGGTTCAGGCGGCTTACTTGGGGATTTAGCGCGGGCATCCCAAAAACAAGACCCAACATAATCTCACACCGTCGTCCCCGCGAAAGCGGGGACCCATAACCACCGATGCCAGTTTGGATGGAATTATGGCTCCAGCTTGGCGCAACACAGACAATGGTGGTTATGGGTCCCGGATCGCGTTCGCGCTGGACAACGCTACGCGTTACCAGGGGCTCGCTTGTCCGGGACGACGGAGTCGTCCTAATTTCAGATTCAATTGTCAAACAGCCACGATTCAAACCGTCATTGCGAGCCATCCTCGCGCGGCCCGTTGGCTCCTCGCAATGACGATAAGACACACCTTCGCAATCCCGCGGCGTGATCCGCCCGAGTCTTACATACACCTTTCGCCCAATAGAGGGCGCGGGGAATGCCGGGCGCGCGACGCGCCCGTAGCCTTGCGTGCAAAAGTAAAAAAGCACACAAGCATAGTCACCACGGTCACGCCGGAAACACCCGGCATTCCCCGCGCGAATGGTTTTAACGGTTTCCTTCGTGCTCTTCCTGGAGATCGGGCTTTCTTGTCACCATCACCGGCGGAATGCGAAAAGCATTCTTCGCCCGCTTGATGCCAGCGTCGAGGCATCAGAACCACACGACTTCGCCGTCCGCTTCACGCGCCGTTCGTCAAAGGCGTCAAAGCGTCCACCGCATCCCGCGCTCTACGTTCGTGACGATCGGCCAAACGCCCCTCTTTGAGGAGCACGGGATGGCGCGAATCATGCGGGTGATTTGGGTTTGCGATCAACACCGCGCCGATGCGACATTTTGGCACGACGGGCAAATCACTTGCAGCGTTGGAAAAACTGTCAAGTGCCAAGCAAATGCTTGCAGGGCAAACGCCGTCATTGCGAGGAGCAACGCGACGAAGCAATCCAGAATCCTAAAAGAAAGAACTGGATCGCGTCGTCGTTTCACTCCTCGCGATGACGAGGATGGTTATAGCTATGTTTCCAAGCTAAACACTGACGCAATGACAAGAGTAGCGGCTTCGCTCATCCGGGATCACGATGACGGATCGAAAGCTACTTCGCCAGATATTTGTCGAAGAACGCCGTGAGCTCGCCGAAATGCTCCCTGGTCTCGGGCGCATCGGCATCGCCCGCATATTGCGCGTGCGATTGCCCTTCGAACACGTGGAGATCAGCCACAACGCCGGCCTGACGCAGCTTGCGATGCACGCGTACCGTATTGGACAGGAACAGGTCACGGGTGCCCGATGTGAGAATGGTCGGCGGAAAACCTGTGAGGTCCCCATAAACAGGCGATAGTTGCGGATCCTTCAGATCATGACCATTGGCATAGAGCTTGGCGGCGTCTCCAAGCCAGCCGTCATTGCTGACCAGAATGTTGTCGACTTTTTCGTTGGTAAAGAAGGTGTCGCCGGTCTTGGTCATGTCCGACCACGGGGTGCCGGGCGCCGTGGCGGCAGGCAGCGGCAGTCCTTCCGTCCTGGCGCGCAGCACCATCGCAAGCGTCATCCCCCCGCCGGTCGAAGTGCCGAAGATCGCCATCTTCTTCGGATCGTTGGTCTTGACGACCTCCTTCCATACCGCCATCGCGTCATCCATGGCGGCGGGATATGGAAAATCCGGCGGCATGCGATAGTCGATCGAGATCACTTTGAACTTGCCGAAGCCCGCCATCAGGATCGCTTCGCGCGTTGCGGCCTCGCCGGGCGCAAAGACGTACCCGCCGCCATGGGCATGAACCAGCAAGCGATTGCGGTTCTGTTCGGGAATGTTGTCGGGAGTGAGGACGTAGCAATTCACGCCCGCGATCGTCACCTGTTCGGACTGGACGCCGAACTTCGCGCGCAGCCCCGGCAGCGTCTTGATGATTTGCTCGGCGCGCGTATTGATCAGCGCCTTCCAAGCGGCGGCATCCTTGGGATGATCGTCCCAAAATGGCGGCAGCGGTGCACCGATCAGGGCCTGCTCCTGCGGGCTCACTTCGGCTGTCGGCACCAGGATTTCCTTCGCCGGGACCTCGCGAACGCCCGCTTCGCGCGAGAAAGCCGAAATCGGCATGGCAAGGCCGATGGCGAGAGCAGCGAGACGCCATTTGAAGCTCATTATCATTATTCACATCCTCCCATAGCGTGGGGATTCTTAGGTGATCCCTACGTCGCGCCCGAACCTTAGCGATTTTCCGAGACGACTGGAACACCGGATCTGGTTTGCGATAGCTGCTTATATGTAGCCGTATGAGCGCTGGCGGTATGCGGGAACGTTGGCAGATGTGACGCCTCCGGATGCCGCCTCGCTCATCCGCGCTACGGTTACGGCTTTAGCTCGCCGCAAGCTTGATATCCTTGATGATCATAAAGAGGTGCCTTGGATCGACTGGAGACGGCACAAAACCAAACTCAAAACCGCAGGCCAATCTATCGCGAGCCACATCGACAAGCTGCTCGAAAGCCGCATCGATCGAGTCTCGGCGCTCACCGGCACCGTTCTCGGCCTGCTCGGTTGGTTAAGGCTGGGTCATTCTATTCGTGAATCGCTAATCGAATGGCCCGCTTGTGATAGCTACACCCCCAGATACGCCTCGATCACCGCCGGATTGCTCCGCAACTCCGCCGCCGTTCCCTTTAGCGTCACGCGGCCGGCCTCTAACACATAGCCGCGGCTGGCGACTTCGAGCGCCAATTCGACATTCTGTTCGACCAAAAGAATAGACGTGCCGCTTGCATGAATGGCCGTGAACGCCGCGTGCATTTCCTCGACCACTTTCGGCGCCAACCCGTGGCTCGGTTCATCGAGCAACAACAATTTTGGCCGCAGCATCAACGCACGCCCCACCGCGACCATCTGCTGCTCGCCGCCCGACAAGGTTCCCGCCAATTGTCCAAAACGCTCACGCAAGCGCGGGAAGAGATCGAGCACATCCGCGATACGATCGGGCAGATCGCGCGCATGGCGCGCGGTGAAAGCGCCAAGCAGGAGATTTTCCTCGACCGTCATCTCGGCAAAGACCTGACGTCCCTCGGGGACATGCGCGATGCCGAGCGAGGGCACCTCATGCGCGGCCAGCCGCATCAGATCGGTGCCGTCGAAGCCAAGCGTTCCGCTTGATTTCGGCACGGCCTGCGAGATCGCGCGCAACAGCGTGCTCTTTCCGGCCGTGTTCGCTCCGATGATGCAAACGAACTCGCCTTGCGAAACTTCCAAATCGATGCCGTGCAACACCTCGACCTCGCCGTAGGAAGCGCGCAATTGCGCGATCTCGAGCAGCGGCTGAGATTGAGTCATCGTCGCGCCGCTTCCTTGGGATGACCGAGATAGGCTTCGATCACTTTTGGATCGCGCGCCACCTCATGGGGCGCGCCGTCCGCCAAAAGCCCGCCGAAATTCAATACGAGAATGCGATCGCAAATATTCATGATCGCGCGCATGTGATGCTCGACCACAAGCAAGGTGAGGCCGTCGTCGC
>DATGJS010000315.1:0-10249 GCA_035295025.1 Bradyrhizobium sp. | reverse complement strand
ATCGGGGGTGATGGTCGATTCGTCCGGCCTTGTCGTGACCAACAACCACGTCATCGAGGGTGCCGACCAGGTCAAGGTTTCGTTGTCCGACAAGCGCGAATTCGAGGCCGAAATCGTGCTCAAGGACTCCCGAAGCGACTTGGCGGTGCTTCGGTTGAAGGATGCCCACGAGAAATTTCCGACGCTGGATTTCGCCAATTCCGACGAATTGCAGGTGGGCGACGTGGTGCTTGCGATCGGCAACCCTTTTGGCGTCGGGCAGACCGTCACCCATGGCATCATTTCGGCGTTGGCGCGCACGCAAGTCGGCATCACCGATTATCAGTTCTTCATCCAAACCGATGCCGCGATCAATCCGGGCAATTCGGGCGGCGCGCTGGTCGATATGACCGGCAGGCTCGCCGGCATCAATACCGCGATCTTTTCGCGTTCGGGCGGCTCGCAAGGCATCGGCTTTGCTATCCCCGCCAATATGGTGCGGGTGGTTGTCGCTTCCGCCAGGAGCGGCGGCAAGGCGGTACGGCGGCCCTGGCTTGGCGCCCGGTTGCAGGCGGTAACGCCTGAGATCGCCGAGACGCTCGGCTTGCGCCGGCCGACCGGCGCCTTGGTCGCCAATGTCGTCGCCGGCAGTCCGGCGGCACGCGCCGGGCTTAAGCTTTCCGACCTGATTGTCGCGATCGAAGGCCAAGCGGTGGACGATCCGAACGCCTTCGATTACCGCTTCGCCACACGTCCGCTCGGCGGCACCGCCGAGATCGACGTGCAGCGCGCCGGCCGTCCGGTCAAATTGATGGTGCCGCTTGAGACTGTCCCGGATTCGGGACGCAACGAAATCGAGATCACGGCACGCTCGCCCTTGCAGGGGGCAAGGGTGGCCAATATCTCGCCGGCCGTGGCTGACGAGCTGCATCTGGATTCGGATACCGAAGGGGTCGTCGTCACCAATCTCGCCGATGGTTCGACCGCGGCCAATGTCGGCTTTCAGAGGGGCGACATCATCCTGACCGTGAATAGTCAGAAAATCGCCCGTACCGGCGATCTCGAAAAGGCGACGCGCGACGGCTCGCGATTCTGGCGGATCAAGCTGGTGCGCGGCGGCCAGCAAATCAGCGTCACGCTCGGCGGATGAATCCCCGCTCCAAACAGCAGGGGCCAAGCCTGTTCGCCGCTGCGGGGCTCGCGCAGGACGCGCCGCATCCGCTGCCCGATCGGTTGCGTCCACGCGCGCTTTCCGAGGTCGTCGGTCAGGATCACATCCTGGGGCCGGACGGCGCGCTGACGCGGATGCTTCAAACGCGCACGCTCGGCTCGCTGATCTTCTGGGGCCCGCCCGGCACCGGCAAAACGACGGTAGCGCGGTTGCTGGCGGATGCGACGGAATTGCATTTCGAGCAGCTCTCGGCGGTATTTTCCGGGGTCGCCGATTTGAAGAAGGCGTTCGACGCGGCGCGCGCGCGGCGCGAAACCGGCAAGGGCACGCTTTTGTTCGTCGATGAGGTGCATCGCTTCAACCGCGCGCAACAGGATTCGTTTCTGCCCGTGATGGAAGACGGCACGGTCGTCTTGGTTGGAGCGACCACCGAAAATCCCTCGTTCGAGCTTAACGCGGCGTTGTTGTCGCGCGCACGTGTCTTGGTTTTTCATTCGCTCGATCCTGCTGCGATCGAAAAATTGTTCGCGCATGCCGAGACCGTCGAAGCACGCAAGCTTCCGCTCGATGCTGAAGCCCGCGCGGTGCTGATACGGATGGCCGATGGCGATGGCCGCGCGGCGCTGACGCTCGCGGAGGAGGTGTGGCGCTCCGCGCGCGAGGGAGAGATTTTCGACGCCGCGCAGTTGCAGGAGATCCTGCAACGCCGCGCGCCGATCTACGATAAATCGGCCGATGGGCATTACAATCTGATTTCGGCGCTGCATAAATCGGTGCGGGGCTCCGATCCTGACGCCGCGCTTTATTATCTGGCGCGCATGATGGATGCCGGTGAGGATCCCTTGTTTTTGGCGCGGCGGGTGGTGCGCATGGCGGTCGAGGATATCGGCCTTGCCGATCCGCAGGCGCTTATCGTCTGCAACGCCGCCAAAGACGCCTATGATTTTCTGGGATCGCCCGAGGGCGAGCTTGCGATCGCGCAAGCCGTGATTTATCTGGCGACCGCGCCGAAATCGAACGCGGCCTACAAGGCGTTCAAAGCCGCGATGCGCACGGCCAAAGAGGCCGGTTCGCTCTTGCCGCCCAAACATATTTTGAATTCGCCGACGAGTTTGATGAAGTCCGAAGGCTATGGCGCGGACTATGAATATGATCATGATTCGCCGGAGGCTTTTTCGGGCCAGGAATATTTCCCGGAAAGCCTGGGCCGCCAGACCTTTTACGATCCGCCGGATCGTGGTTTCGAGCGCGAAATCAGGAAGCGTCTGGATTATTGGGCGAAGCTGCGGCGAGAGCGAAATAGCTGACGAATGCTGGAGCTAGCGCATGATCCGGAAAAGTGTGAAGCGGTTTTCCGAAAAGATCATGCTCAATCAAAGAATTAAAGCGCAATGAAGATTCAACCAAATCTCATCGCGCTTTGGTGGTCCGATTCTTAGGTGGGTAACCATCGCGGGTCGTCGTCAGATTTATCGTCGATTCGCCGTGACGATTGAGTGGTTTTGCGCTACGCAACGCCTTGATTTGGAACTGCAAATAATATGAGCCGCCGTACCCGAAAACCCCTACCGAAGCGCAACCAGGGCGATCGTCCCAGGGGAGCGAAGCCTTACCGGGGATCGCAAGCCGAGCGCGCGCAGGGCCATCGCCCGGGCGGCAAGCCGCCGGCCCGCGTTCCGTCGTCCGCACCGCGCGCGACAGCGCCAAAGATTACCGGACCCGTGAAGGAAGAATCCGCGCCATTGCCCACCAAGGTGCAAACCGTGACCGTGACGGCTGACGAAAACAATATGCGCGTCGATCGCTTTCTCGAAGCGCGCTTTCCGGGCCTTTCGTTCTCGCACATTCAGCGCATCGTTCGTAAAGGCGAGTTGCGCGTCAACGGCAAGCGCGCCGACAGCAAGGACCGGCTCGTGGAAGGCCAAAGCGTGCGCATTCCGCCGCTCAAGCTCGATACGCCGCGTGCCGTCAACGAGCTTTCGGAAGCCGCCGTCAAGACGCTCACCGCGTTGAAAGAGATGACGCTTTACGAAGACGACGACGTGCTTGTGTTGAACAAGCCAGCCGGGCTCGCGGTCCAGGGCGGTTCCGGCACCACGCGCCATGTCGATTTGATGCTGGAAGTGATGCGCGACGCCAAGGGGCAAAAGCCGCGTCTGGTGCATCGGCTCGACAAGGAAACCGCGGGCTGCCTTCTGGTTGCGAAAACCCGGTTTGCCGCGAGCGCGCTGACCGGCTCGTTCCGCCATCGCTCGGCGCGAAAAATCTATTGGGCGCTGGTGGCCGGCGTGCCCAAACCCAAGCAGGGCCGTATCTCGACATTCCTGGCCAAGGAAGAAAGCGAAGACGATTCGATCATGCGGATCGCCGAACATGGCGATGAAGGGGCGAGCCACGCCGTCACTTATTATGCGGTGGTGGAAACCTCGGCGCAGAAGCTCGCTTGGGTGTCGTTGAAGCCGGTCACCGGGCGGACCCATCAATTGCGCGCGCATATGGCCCATATCGATCACGCCATCGTCGGCGATCCCAAATATTTCAATAAGGAAAACTGGGAGTTGCCGGGAGGTTTGCAGAAACGGCTTCATCTTTTGGCGCGCCGGATCGTCATTCCCCATCCGCGCGGCGGGGTGATCGATGTCACCGCGCCCTTGCCACCCCATATGCTGCAATCCTGGAATCTGCTCGGCCTTGAGGCCGACCGCTTCGATCCGATCGAACACGCGCCGGAGGAGTGATCGTTGATTCCGGAGCTCTTCGACGACGTGACAGGAAAACCCGCGATCAACCCGATGGAGGCAGCGCAGCGCTCGGCGCGCGCGGTCCAGCGCAAGCGTTTCTATGCCGATGCCGGCATTGCCGAGGCCGATGGTGGCTATGCGGTCACCCTTGATGGCAAACCGATCAAGACACCGTCCGGCCGCGTGGTAATCGTGCCCGTGCGTTCGCTGGCGCTTTCGATCGCGGCGGAATGGCGCGCGCAAACCGATCTCATCGAGCCGCTGACCATGCCGTTGACGCGCTTTGCCAACAGTGTCGTCCAAGGCGTGATCGAAAACGCCGCGACGGTCGCCGCCGATGTCGCGAAATATTTTGCCTCCGATTTGCTGTTTTACCGCGCCGGCCATCCGGAAGGACTGGTCGCGCGCGAGGCCGCCCATTGGGACCCGGTCCTGTTCTGGGCGGCCAGTGCGCTCGGCGCGCATTTCATTCTGGCCGAAGGCGTGATGCATGTCCGTCAGCCCGAACCGGCGATCGCGGCGGCGCGGGCGAAATTGCCCGATGATCCCTGGGCCATCGCGGCGCTGCATGTGATCACGGCGTTGACCGGATCGGCCCTTTTGGCCCTGGCGCTTTTCCACGGCGTGATCGACGCCGATCAGACCTGGGCCGCCGCCCATGTCGATGAGGATTGGAACGCCGAAAAATGGGGCGTGGACGAGGAGGTCGCGGCGCGGAAGGCGGCCAAACGGGTCGATTTCGACGCGGCCGTGGGTGTTTTGAAAGCGCTTACCGACGGCTAAATGTCTCTCGGTTAACGAGAGGTTTACGACAGCGAATTAGCCTGGGCGGCATCAATCTGGTGTGGCCATGGCGATCGCGATCAACCCGAATATTCCCTCCACCGCCGCGCCGAGCGCGCCGGCGGCAGCGGCGGGCCTCGTGCTGCAAGTGGGGCAGGTAATATCCGCGCAAGTCGTACAGGTTCTCGGCAACGACCAGGTGCAGATCGCGATCGGTAGTCAAACGATCGAAGCGGCCACACAGGTGCCGCTCCAGGCCGGTCAGACGCTTCAGTTGCAGGTTTCGCAAACCGCAAATGGAATTGGCCTGGCGATCGTCAATTCGTCCGGCACAGCTTCGAGCCAGGGTGCGCCGGGGACGACAGGCGCATCCAACGCGGTCGTGCTGGCGCCGGCATTGGCCGCAAGCATCGCGGCGAATGTGACCGCGGGCGCCGTCACCCCTGCCAACCCGCTCACCCCGGTTGAGACGCTCGCGGTCACGCTTGCGGCCGAGAGCGCGGCGAGCCAACAAACCTCGCTCGCGTCGCTTTTTGCCGATCTCGCCGCGGCCGCCGCCTTGCCGAACCTGCCGCCGCAAGTTTTGCAAGCCGCGGCGCAAGTTCTGGCGCAACAAATCAATCTCGATCAGAATCTGACGGGTGAAACCATCAAGCAGGCGTTTCAATCCTCCGGCCTGTTTCTTGAAACGACGCTGGCGTCTGGAGCGGTGCCGTCATCGAATGGCGTTCCCGATCTCAAGGCGGCCCTGATCGTGTTGCGTCAGGCGTTGACGGCTTCGCTTGCCGGCGCAAGCGCGGCCGAAACTCCGGCCGCGACATCCGCATCGCCAGCGCAGCCCAACGTAATATCGGCGCCGCCTTCGCAAGGCACCGCGCCCGCCGAGGTGCAAGCGGGCATCACGCTGCCGGAAATAACGCCGTCCGATCCCACAGCGACCGGCCCGATTTCCATTGCGGCATCGACAACCGCGACGTCGCAGGCGACGGCTTCGGCGGCGCCCGCCGTGCCCTCCGCCCTTGAGACGCTTGCCACGCCGGTCACGATTCTGGCCGATGTCGCCACCGCTCCGATTCTGGAATCGGTTTTTGAATCGCCCTCGATCGTGCCGCAGCCGCAGACCGGCAATGCAGCGGCAACCGTATCGCCACCGCCAAGTCCGGCACCGGCGATCGCGTCGGACATTCTCGCACTTGCCGCCGGCAATCAGGCGCTCACGCCAGCCGCGGCGACGGCGGATGCGGCGGCGCGCGCGGCTCTTAGCAGCGCGGCGCTCAATCTGTTGCAGGAGGCGCTGCAATCCTCGCCGCTTGCGACGGCAAATCTATCGCGCTTTATATTCGAAAACGGTCAGGCCTTGTCGCTGTTGCCGGCCATTGCTGGAGCGCGGGTGGCGCCCGCTATTGAAGACCCGGAATTCGCGCGTGCCAATCTGCCGCCGCCGCCGATTTCCGGCGCGCTGCCATCGGCGCAGGCCGTTGCGCCGGTCACGCTACCGGCGCATGTGCCGGTGGAGGCAACTTTGCAGCATTTGCTTTCCGACACTGACGGTGCCATCGCGCGGCAAACGCTGTTGCAGATTGCCTCGCTTCCGGGCCAGACCGATCCGTCGGCTACGAAGGTCGATCCGTCCATCCAGCGTTGGAATTTCGAGATTCCCTTTGCCACACCGCAAGGCACGGCGATCGCGCAATTTGAAATTTCGCGCGACGGCGGCGGCCGCGAGATCGAGGCCGCCAAAGCAGTGTGGCGGGCGCGTTTCTCGCTCAATGTCGAGCCCGCCGGTCCCGTGCATGCGCTTATTTCGCTCGTAGGCGATCGCATATCGGTGCGGATGTGGGCCGAGCGGCCGGCGACCGCCTCGCAATTGCGCGTCGGGATTTCGCAACTCAGCCAGGCCTTGAGCCGCGCGGAACTTTTGCCCGGCGATATCCTGGTTCGCGACGGTGCGCCGGTGCCGCCGGCACCCGCATCGGCGGGGCATTTCCTGGATCGCGCCTCATGAGCGCCAAGGAAAAAAGCCAGCTCGCGGTTGCTCTGCATTACGATCGCGCCGGCGCGCCGCGCGTCGTCGCCAAGGGCAAAGGCTCTATCGGTGATAAGATCATCGAAGTTGCCAAGGCCAACGACATTCCGATCGAGGAAAATGAAGTGTTGGCCGGCGCGCTCTCCAATGTCGAACTCGGCGAGGAAATCCCGGCCGAGCTTTACAAGGCGGTCGCCGAGGTCTTGATCTTCGTGCTCAGGCTATCGGGCCGGGTGCGTTAAAGGTGCGGTTGACGCTCGGTTACTTCGGTGGTGCTTCACCAAAAAATCCAACCATCTTGACCAATCTTCCGTCGGGGCCGATCTCGCCGAAATCGATCGATGTATCGCCGATGGTCCCATCAATGCGAACCAACCGCCAGAGAAAGCGCACAACATGATGGTGAATGTCGATGCCACTCACGAATTCCAACCGCGCACCGGGGCGGGCGGCCTGTACCTTGGCGATATGCTGTAAAAGCTGTTCGCGGCCGGCCAGTTGAACATTTGGATCGATATAGACGCCGTCATCGGCCCAGCATTGTTCAAGCAGGGTTCGTCGGATCGTGGCATCGGCCTCATTCCAGGCCGCCATATATCGCGCTACGGTCGATCGAGAATGGCTGTGGTCCATGGATGCGCTCCCACGCTGTTCAAATCTATCACTGGCGCATCAATCCAAGCAATGTTTGGAAACAGGCAAGCCCTCGCTCGGCTGGCTGGCTGGCGGGTTGGGCGGCACGGAGCGAAACAAACACCGTGTTCGCGCTTAATCTCGACATTCGCGCGCCACGCCACATCGCCGAGCGCATGAACATCTCGCAAGCCTGCCTCGCGGCAATCGGCGCGATTTGAGAGCTATCGCGTGGGCGCGCTACCGCCGGTCAAGCTCCAGCGAAACTGCGGTAATGCTTGTGCCTTGCGGGCGGAGCAACACGGATTGCCGATTTCCCCGCGTCGATAAGGACAGCTCGGCGGAGAAGTTTTGACCCTCGGCCGAAGCTTCGATACGTCCGCCGCCAGCACGTCCCGAGAGGGTTCCGGAAGCGTTGCGGCTGGCCTCATGCCAGGAGCCCGATATCGCACCGCCGCGATATTGCACCTCGCTCGTCAGATCGAAATTGTAGCTCGCGCTTGCGCATCGCAGGTTCAAATGAAGTTCGGCCCCGCCATTGCCGACATCATAGCCGGCGCGGCAGCGTAGCCGCTCCTGCGTCCCATCCGAACTCTCCACCACGCCGCCGCCCGACCACGTCCCGGCCAGAGCGGTGAAAGGGGCGGCCGCGGCATGCGCGACACTGGGAAGGGTCAGCGCGGCTGCCAGTAGTCCCGCTTGTGCTGTTCTGAGTGCTTGCATGTGAGACCTCCATGCCCAAAAAAAATAAAAGGGAAATAAGCCATTTGAAGTTCAACGCGGGAACAACGCGCCGGTTCATGATCGGTTCTTGGCCAGCTCACCGCTGGTTTTTTGGCCGGCTTTGAGGCGGCCCTGGCCCGCGGGGCCGAGGTGCATTAGACTTCAGCGTTTACCAACGAAAAAACCGGAGGAAACCGTGAAGTCTGCCATTTTCATGTCGTCGCTGATGCTGGCCGCAGCCGGCGGCTGGCTCGCCGCCACGATGTTCGTGCCATCAGCCATCGGCAAGGAGCCGCGCTTTCCGCAGCTCACCATGGATCAGCTCACCGTGGCGCAAAAGCCGCTCGGCGAGCAGATCATGAAGATTTCGAGCGTCGGGATCGGCGGGCCCTACAATCCGCTGATGCGAAGTCCGGTGCTCGGGCAACGGCTGTTCGACCTGTTCCATTATCTGCGCTGGGAAACCTCGGTCCCGACCAAGCTCAATGAATTCGCGATCCTGATCATCGGCCGGCAATGGCGCTCGCAGGTCGAATGGTTCGCGCATGCGCCGCTCGCGGCCAAAGCGGGCCTTTCCGCCGACATCATCGCCGCTCTCAAGGAAGGCACACGGCCGTCGAATATGGCCGAGGACGAAGCCATCGTTTATGACTTTGTCACCGAGCTGACCACGACGCAAAAGGTCTCCGACGAAACCTTTTCGCGCGCGAGGAAGGCGTTCAACGATCAGCAGATCGTGGACCTCACGGCGGTCGCTGGCAATTATGTGATGGTGGCGATGGTGCTGGCGATGGCGGAGGAGACCGTGCCGCCCGGCAAGGAGCCACCGTTCAAGGTGGGGGAGAAATAGAGCTCCACCGCACCTGTCATTGCGAGGAGCGTTAGCGACGAAGCGATCGAGAGCTATAAAAGAGTCTGGATTACTTCGCGGAGCCTGTCATCGGGCGCGCATTCGCGCGACCCGTTGGCTCGCAATGACGCTCACCCCAACTTAAACAACGCCACTAAAAAGTCGCTCACCGTCTTGCGCGCTTGTTCGGCGGTTTGCGGATTGCCGCCGACATGCGGATTGAGTTCGACGCAAGGGTCCTTGTAGGTGAAAGGCGTTTGCGTATCGGCATTCATCAGCACGCCATTTTCGCCTTCCTTGATGCGGCAATGGCGCACGGTTTGCGCATCGGCCGACACGGCTTTGTTGGAGACGCCGAGGAGGCCCGCGTCAAAGGCGTGTTCTGACTCAGGGTATTCCGTCAGCACGACGTCGCGTTTGGCCTCGATCAGCCGCGCGACATAGGCCTTGCAGCTTGCGACCGGATTATAATCGTCGGGCGTGCCGTGGAAAATGCGGATCGGTATGTCGGCTATCTCGGTGTCGCCGACATAACTCGTCGAGCAATCGGGATAGAAGGGAACATAGCCGGCAAAGCGAATGCCGGATTTATTCCAGAGGTGGTTGAATCGATCGAGGCTTGCAAACAGCGCGGCCTGTCCGCCGCGCGAAAATCCCATCAGCACGATCCGCTCGGGATCGACGCGCGGGTGATGCGCGAGAATTTCGAGCGAGCGGTAGATATCGACGATGAGGTTGAGGCGGCCAAGCAGCGCCTGATTGGAGCCGACCGTCGTCAGCCCGCGGCCGGTAAAGCCGTCGATCACGAGCGTCGAAATACCCATTGCGTTGAAATGATGCACCCAGGCGTCCATGGTGGCGCCGACACCGCTTGACCCATGCATCAACACCACGACCGGCAGCCGCCCCAAGCCTCGCGCGAGGCGAAATTCGCCGGCGACGCTCACCGGCGTGCCCGCATTGGCGTCGCCGGTCAAAAATTGCTGGTCGGAAAGCGTCAGCGTCGGGATGGTATAAAGCTCGACGCGGGCGGGGGCGTCCTTTGGTAAAGATTGCGCCTGGGCCGTGCCTGCCATGGCCAGCATGCCGCCGCAAAGAGCGCCGGCCAGAATAAACCTTCGCGCGGTCCTCGGCATCGTTTCCCCCTGTTGTTCTTCCTCGCCAGGTGCTTGGGCAAATAGAACAATCCGCGCGCGGCGTGTCAAACCTAGATGGCGGGTGCCGACCGAAGCCGAAGAAGGGGCGTTTCCTCACCGCAAAAGGCCGTGTTAGAACCCGACTCAATTCGGGCTGGGACGAAAGACATGAAAGACATTTTGGATACCCTTGAGGCGCGGCGCGCG
>DATGJS010000314.1:0-14291 GCA_035295025.1 Bradyrhizobium sp. | reverse complement strand
CCGACGAGACGCCCGGCGACGTATTTTTGTGGCAGGGCCGCTCCTACAAGGCCTATCGCGGCATGGGTTCGGTGGGCGCGATGGCACGCGGTTCGGCGGACCGTTATTTCCAGCAGGACATCAAGGATACGCTCAAGCTCGTGCCCGAGGGCATCGAGGGCCAGGTGCCTTATAAGGGGCCGGTCGCCAATGTCATGCACCAGCTTGCCGGCGGCCTTCGCGCGGCGATGGGCTATGTCGGCGCGCGCGATCTCGCCGAATTCCACGACAAAGCCCGATTCGTGCGCATCACGGGCGCAGGCTTGCGCGAAAGCCATGTGCATGACGTGACCATTACGCGGGAAGCGCCGAATTATCCGGGCGGGGTGTAGCTTCGTCTTCCGTCATCGCGAGCGAACGCGAAGCGATCCAGCAATGCCGCAGGGAAGGCTGGATGGCTTCGTCGCTGCTGCTCCTCGCCATGACGACAACCGCATACGCATCATGCAACAAGGTCGCTGGGGCACGCCATCCATCCATAGTACATCGGGTTAGCAAGTGCGGGCTGTTTCGGCCTCGCGGGGGATTTCGGCCGGATGTCGGATCGAAAATTAGAAACGCGCGCATCATCGCCGCCGACCGATGGCTTGCCGACCGGGCGAAGGCGCTGGGCGGTGGCGGCGGTTTTCACCGCGCTGGCGATGGCGTCGCTCGACACCGCCATTGCCAATATCGCCCTGCCGGCGATTGCCGCCGATCTGAAGGTGAGCCCGGCGGAGGTGGTATGGGTCGTCAACGTCTATCAGATCGCGCTTGTCGCTACGCTGCTGCCGCTCGGTGCGCTCGGCGAGATCGTCGGCCACCAGCGCATTTATCTCGGCGGTCTTCTGCTGTTCACGATTGCCTCGCTCGGTTGCGCCTGCGCGTGGTCGCTGCCGAGTCTGTTAATCGCGCGCGTGCTTCAAGGCTTCGGCGCGGCCGGTCTCATGAGCGTGAATTCCGCGCTCATTCGTTTTATCTATCCGAGCCGGCTGCTCGGCCGTGGTTTTGGCTATAATGCGATGGTCGTGAGCACCGCTTTCACGTTCGGGCCGACGATTGCCTCCGCCATTCTCGCATTGGGGCCCTGGCCCTGGCTGTTTGCGGTTAATATTCCCTTTGGTCTGGTCGCCATCGCCATTGGGATGCGAACCCTTCCCGCGACGCCGCGCGCCGGCCATGCCTTCGATTTTCTCGGCGCGGCTTTGGCCGTGGGCTGCCTTGGCCTGTTCATTCTGGGCGTCGGCAGCGCCGCGCATACCGCTCCCACGGGGTTGGTTTCGGCGGAGTTGGTTGCCGCCCTCGTGCTGGGTCTGCTCGTGATCCGCCGCCACGCCGATCACCCCGCGCCGATGCTGCCGATCGACTTGTTTCGCCGGCCGATATTCGCGCTGTCGGCGGCCACTTCGGTCTGTTCGTTCGCGGTGCAGGGGCTCGCCTTCGTGTCCTTGCCGTTTTACTTCGAGGATATTCTCGGGCGCACGCAGGTCGAGACCGGTTTTTTCATGACGCCGTGGCCGCTGGTCGTCGCCTTCATGGCGCCGGTCGGAGGGCGCTTGAGCGACCGATATCCCGCAGGCCTCCTCGGCGGCCTCGGCCTCGTTTTACTTGGGATCGGCATGGCCCTGCTGGCGATGCTGCCGGCAGAGCCGAGCATCGTCAACATCGTCTGGCGCATGGCGATTTGCGGGCTCGGATTTGGTTTCTTTCAGACGCCAAATTTGCGCGCTATCATGTCGAGCGCGCCCGCCGATCGCAGTGGCGGCGCCAGCGGCATCGTGGCGACGGCGCGGCTGACCGGACAAACGCTGGGCGCGGCCTTGACCGCGCTATGCTTTGCGCTTGCGGGGCGCGAGGGCGCAACAATAGCGCTGGCGCTCGGTGCCGGATTTGCCGCAACCGGCAGCGTGATGAGCTTTTTGCGGTTGAGAGCCAAAACCTGACGGGTCAACCCCGCCACACGCTGGCGCCGCCATCCACCGGCAGCGTCACGCCAGTGATGAAATGGGCCTCGTCGGAGGCCAGAAACAAAGCGGCATTGGCGACATCCCAGGCGGTGCCCATTTTGTGGCGCAAAGGCACCTTGGCGTCGCGGTCAGCGGCGACTTCCGCGCGGGTCTTCTTGAAGGCTTTCGCGCGGGTATCGACCGCCATAGGCGTATCCATCAATCCCGGCAGGATAACATTGGCGCGGATGCCATATTCGGCATTCTGGTAGGCAAGCTGTTCGGTGAAGGCGATGACAGCCGACTTCGTCGCCTTGTAGGCCACATAGGGATAAAGGGTGATCGCCGCCATCGATGAAATATTGATGATCACGCCGCTCTTTTGCTCACGCATGATCGGAATGGCGTATTTGGCGGCGAAAATGCAGCTCTTGAGGTTGATTGCCACGCAATTGTCGATCGCTTCCTCGGTGATCTCAAGCAAGGGCGCGTCACCCCCGGCAAGGCTGACGCCGACATTGTTGTGGAGAATGTCGAGACGGCCAAAGCGTCGATGCGTCTCATGCACCATGGCTTTGATATCGTCTTCTCTGGTGACGTCGGCGTGAAGCGCGATCCCCGTTCCGCCCTTGGCGGCGATCATGTCGGCGGTTTCCTGGGCGGAGGCGAGGTTGCGATCGGCGCAAACCACGGATGCGCCTTCGCGCGCAAATGTCAGCGCCGTGGCGCGGCCATTGCCCATGCCTTCGCCCGGGCTCTGGCCCGAGCCGACCACGACGGCGATACGATCTTTCAGGCGCATGGAAATTCACTCCCTGTCATTCGATGGGGTTTGCAACCCCTTATGGCCGGACAATAATGCAATCCCGGAACGGAATCTAACGGCACCCCGGGTAGGTCCGGCGCGTGCTTGAATGCACGAGCTTTCATTGTCAGCCATGCGTGAGGCCGCTATAGCGGATGACGCGCCATCAAGAGGGGAATGTCATGTCGGCCCAAATGGTTCTGTTGCCGGTCTTTGCCCTGATCGGACTCACTTTCGCGCTTTTGATCGCCATGGCCAATGCCCGCCGTAACGCGCTGGTGAACCGAGAGACGAAGATCAAGGATATCGCGCTCGGACAGCCAAATTGGCCGGTGCGCGTCACCCAGATCGGCAATTGCTTCAAGAACCAGTTCGAATTGCCGGTGCTGTTTTATGTGCTGATCGCGCTGGCGCTGCCGCTTCGTCATGCCGACCTCGTGATCGTGGTATTGTCCTGGGTGTTCGTGGTTGCGCGGTTTGCGCATGCGGGTGTCTTCGTAACCTCCAACGATATTAATCGCCGCTTTCTGGCGTGGCTGGCCGGCGTACTTGTGTTGCTCGCGATGTGGGTCTATTTCGCATCGAGGATTCTTCTTCTAATCTGAAGCGCTTATCGACCTAATCGAAAGGTTCGAATGATCCCCGCAGCGCGGCTCTCCGCGGCCATCGAGCTGCTCGGCACTATTGATTCCCAGCGGATTCCCGCGGCGAAAGCCTTGAAGGAATGGGGCACCGCGCACCGCTTTGCCGGCTCGGGCGACCGCGCCGCGATCGCGGGGCTCATCTGGGATGTCTTGCGGCGGCGCGCCTCGAGTACCTGGATCATGGGTGACGACAGTCCGCGTGCGCGCGTGCTCGGCATGCTTCGTCTCGAACGCAAGCTCGATGCGGAGGCGATCGCGGCTCTGTGTGACGGCGGCCGCTTTGCGCCTGAACCCTTGAGTGAGGCCGAGCGGTCCGCGTTGACCTCGAACTCACTTGAAAACGCGCCTCCGCATGTCGCGGGCGACTATCCGGAGTGGCTCGATCCGTATCTCGCGGAAGTGTTTGGCGAGGACCGCGCGCTTGAGGCCGCCGCCATGGCAAGCCGCGCGCCGCTCGATTTGCGCGTCAACAGCTTGAAGGCCAAGCGCGAGAAGGTGCTGGCATCGACGGCGCATTTGGGGACGACGCCGACGCCGTGGTCGCCGCTTGGGTTGCGCATCGAATTGGGCGCGGATGCTCGCAACCCCGGCATTCACGCCGAGGAGGCTTTCGTCAAAGGCCAGATCGAGGTGCAGGACGAGGGCTCGCAATTGGCCGCATTGCTCTCCGCCGCCAAGCCCGGCGAGCAGGTGATCGATCTTTGCGCGGGCGCCGGCGGCAAGACGCTTGCGATTGCCGCGATGATGGCGGGCAAGGGGCGGCTGATCGCGACCGACCACGATAAGCGGCAGCTCGCGCCGATCCACGAGCGGCTGTCGCGCGCCGGGGTGCACAATTGCGAGGTGCGCACGCCGAAGGGCGAAAGCGAGGTGCTCGGCGATATCAGAGCGTCGGCCGATCTCGTGGTGATCGATGCCCCCTGCACCGGAACCGGCACTTGGCGGCGCAACCCCGATGCCAAATGGCGGATGCGCCCAGGCGCGATCGAGATTCGTCTGAAGGATCAAGCCGAAGTGCTTGATCGCGCGGCCGCTTTGGTCAAGCCCGGCGGGCGGATCGCCTACATCACTTGTTCGGTTTTGCCGGCCGAAAACAATGGCCAGGTTCGTGGGTTTTTGGCGCGCCATCTGGATTTCGCGGTGGTGCCGTCGTCTGAAATCGTGACCGCACTCTGGGACAAGGCCGACGATTTCGCCGCCGCCACGTTGCAATCGCCCGAGGGATTGCTGATGACGCCGCGCCGCACCGGCACGGATGGGTTTTTTGTGTCGGTGCTGCGGAAAACGTAATCTCGTCATTCCGGGGCGCGAGTGAAACGAGCGAGCCCGGAATCCATCGAGCCGCAAGAATGCTGGGAGAAATGGATTCCGGGCCTGCGCCTGACGGCGCATCCCGGAATGACGGGAAAGGCGTGGATGGCCGGGACAAGCCCGGCCATGACGGCTGTTTCAGGTTGCGACGCCGTCGTCGGTCGCGTAATTCCTTTTAAATGACAGTAGCAAAGCAAGCCCGCGAGTCGATGCCACCAGTGGCCCCGGCGCATGACAAGATTCTGATTGTCGATTTCGGCAGCCAGGTAACGCAATTGATCGCCCGCCGCGTTCGTGAGGAGGGCGTCTATTCCGAAATCGTGCCGTTCCAGAAAGCGGAAGCGGCTTTTCTTCAGATGAAACCGAAGGCGGTCATCCTCTCCGGCGGGCCGGAATCGGTGCACGAGACGGGCTCGCCCCGCGCGCCCCAAGCGATCTTCGATTCGAAAGTTCCCGTGCTCGGCATCTGCTATGGCCAGATGACGCTTGCCGCCCAGCTCGGCGGCACAGTCGAGGGCGGGCATCACAGGGAATTCGGCCGCGCCGATGTCGAGGTGAAAGCCTCAAGCCAATTGTTCGATTCGACCTGGCGCGTCGGCGAAAAACATCCGGTGTGGATGAGTCATGGCGATCGCATCACGAAAATGCCGCCGGGCTTCACCGTCGCCGGCACCTCGGCGAACGCACCGTTCGCGGTGATCCAGGACGAGAAGCGAAAATATTACGGGCTGATGTTCCATCCTGAAGTGGTGCACACGCCCGATGGCGCCAAGCTTATTCGCAATTTCGTCCGCAAGGTGGCCGGGCTTACCGGCGATTGGACCATGCGCGCCTTTCGCGAGGAAGCGATCGAGAAAATCCGCGCACAGGTCGGCAAAGGCAAAGTGATCTGCGGGCTCTCGGGCGGGGTGGATTCCGCGGTCGCCGCCGTCTTGATCCACGAGGCGATCGGCGATCAGCTCACTTGCGTGTTCGTCGATCATGGGCTGCTCCGGTTGAACGAGGCCGAAACCGTCGTCGATCTGTTTCGGCATCACTACAACATTCCGCTCGTTCACGTGGATGCCTCGAAGTCATTTTTGGGGGAACTCGCCGGCGTCACCGACCCCGAACAAAAGCGCAAGACCATCGGGCGTCTCTTCATCGATGTGTTCGAGGCGGAAGCCAAAAAAATCGGCGGCGCGGAGTTTTTGGCGCAAGGCACGCTTTATCCCGACGTGATCGAAAGCGTGTCGTTTACGGGCGGACCGTCGGTGACCATCAAGAGCCACCACAATGTCGGCGGGTTGCCAGCGCGCATGAACATGAAGCTGGTCGAACCGTTGCGCGAACTTTTCAAGGACGAAGTGCGCGCATTGGGACGCGAGTTGGGCCTGCCGGAAATTTTCGTCGGCCGGCATCCGTTTCCCGGCCCCGGCCTTGCGATCCGCTGCCCCGGCGAGATCACGAAGGAAAAGCTCGATATCCTGCGCAACGCGGACGCGGTCTATATCGACCAGATTCGCAAAGCCGGGCTCTACGACAAGATATGGCAGGCCTTTGCCGTGTTGTTGCCGGTGAAGACCGTGGGCGTGATGGGCGACGGGCGCACTTACGAATATGTCGTGGGCCTGCGCGCGGTGACCTCGACCGACGGCATGACCGCGGATTTTTATCAATTCGACATGAAATTCCTGGGCGAGACCGCGACGCGCATCATCAACGAGGTCAAGGGCGTCAACCGCGTGGTCTATGACGTCACGTCAAAGCCGCCGGGGACGATTGAGTGGGAGTAGGGGCGTCAGGTTCAATCGCGCCTGGTTGTTTTGTCTTTACTTATCCATCCCGGATTGCAATAACCTATGGTTGCGGAGATGTGAGTCTTCGGCAATGGGTGGCCGGCCGATTACATGTTCGGGCCATGGCGGCGAGGAGGTCCCACATGCTGCGCCGGTTTATTTGTCCAGTCCTTCGGCGGCTGAAGTGGCTTTCGAATCTGCTCCCGCTGGGCATCCTGGCAATTTTCATCCTCGTCTTCGGTCCGGTCGTCTATGTAAAAATATATCAGAATTGGGACCGCGATCCAGATCGCGGCGCCATAGCGATCGAAGGTGGAGCCTACGGAGAAAGCTATTCGACGCCGCGTTACCTCGAACAAGGATGGAGCGCGGCAAACAGCTTGTGGTTCTACAACACGACCCAAGGGTCGGGGCTGCTACCATATGACTTTTTCATGGTTCTAAAGCAGTCCGACACGGACGATCTGTTTCGCTCCAACAAAAATATCGACCGCTATCGCTACCTGCCGCAGAAAAAAACCTTCTTCAACCCCGACGGGTTGCCGGTTGGATTCGTGAAGGACACATACGAGGGTAAGGATTATGTCGGTTATACATGCTCCGCCTGTCACACCGGTCAGATCAACTACAAAGGCCAGGCCTTGCGCATCGACGGTGGGCCGGCCATGGCCGACATGGTGGGATTTTTGACCTCACTGCAAAAAGCGCTGGAAGCTGCCAAAAGTGGTGAAAAACAAAAAGACTTTATCGCCGACGTTTTGGCGCTGAAAAACACTTATAGCACCGCGAAAGCTGTCACAGACGATTTGGAGAAGTGGACGAGCACCATCGATCTTTATAACACCGTCAACCATAGCGGCGTTAAATACGGTCATGCCCGGTTGGATGCTTTCGGCCGGATTTATAATCGCGTTATTCAACATGCCATCAGTTGGGGGCAGGTTAAAAGTGAATTGGCGTTGGTCCAAGTTTATAAGGGGACCGAGAAGAAGCCGTTGCTGACGCAAGATCAGATCGACAAGGTGATGGACGGTCTGGGCAGTAGAATTGTTCTCAGCGACGACGATTTTTCAAAGATCGTTCAGCGATTGGAATCCAAGGAGCCAGGCTATCCCGGTTTGAGTCAAAAAGAGTTTCTCTCCGTCAGGGACCGCATCTTCAACCATCCAAATGCGCCGGTCAGTTACCCGTTCCTGTGGGACATCGCGCACTCGGATTATGTTCAATGGAACGGGCTCGCGAGCAACGCCGCGGCTGGCCCCTTGGGGCGCAATGCCGGTGAAGTCATCGGTGTCTTCGGTATCCTCGATTGGGGAAAAGAAAAAACGTCTTGGCTGAACCCGTTTTCTAAGCTTAGCCAATTTAGCTTGGCTGCGATATTGAGTGGTCAACAAAATAAGAAGGAGATCATCGAATTCAAATCCTCCATCAACCTGTTCAATTTGCAGCGGCTTGAAAGCCAATTAACCAGCCTTAAGTCGCCAGAATGGCCGTTCTGCAGGAATACCGAGGGCGAGTATTATCTCCCGGCCACGGCGAAGACCCCCATCTCTCCGTCGGCTCCGCACTATTGTCAGGGTAACGATACGAGGTTTAACGAAGACCAGAAACAACGCGGCGAGCAGCTTTATATTGATCGCTGCCAATCCTGCCACACCGTTATCAAACGCGATGCTTGGGACAGGGTCGTCGTCGGCAATATGGTCAGTCTCGATAAGATTGGAACGGATCCGGCGATGGCGGAGAACAGCGTCGCCAACCGTGGCAAATCCGGTAATTTTAAAGACACCTATCAAGCTGTCGACGTGGGCTCCCTGGTTGTCCAGGAAGACGCGCCGGTCGTGCAAATTCTCACGGCCGCGACCAAAGGCGTCGTCGGCAGCCCGGATGCGGACAAATGGTTTCTCCGGCGCTGGTCCGAATGGATTTACTCCTTGGTCGCGTCCTTTGCGGACAACACGATCAAATCGAGCGTAAAGAACGGGAATTATGATCCGGATACGACGTCCAAGCCATACGCCAGCCTGCTCGCCTACAGAGCCCGCTCACTGAACGGAATTTGGGCCACGGCCCCGTATCTACACAATGGTTCGGTCCCCACCCTATGGGACGTTCTGCTTCCCGCCGATCAGCGACCGAAATTATTCAAGGTCGGAACCCGCGATTTCGATCCGAATAAAGTTGGCTTCAAGAACGAAGGTATGGACTTCAACACAATTCAGCCCGGCAACTATAATACAGGGCATGACAAGTACTGCTCTATTGGACATTTCGCGCCTACAAAAGACGCTGCTGTTAAGGCTCTCCCTGACGAGGACGCCGTGGCGGCCAAAGCCGACGCTGACTGCACCCTCACGGAGGGACAAATGTGGGATTTGATCGAGTACTTAAAATCTCTTTGAATGAGAACGGGGGCCCGAGGAGGGAAGAGTTCGAAGTGCGCGAAGTAGCAGCGCATGACAATTTGGAAATGATGGAGATCGAATTTCGCGCGTGAATTACCGTGACAGTGCACTTAATTTTTTATCGGAGCTCACACACTTTCTTCGAATTTATGTGTCGGAGTTAAAACGCACCGTCACCGTAATCCAATCAATAAAGCGCAAGAAAGGGAGCGACCGTCGGATCGGCGCTCATGGCCTGCCACACGGGATCCCCAGTCCATTTCTCTTCAAGGGCGACCGCGGCTTTCGCGCGCTGGAAGGCCAGCGCCGCCCAAAGAAACTCGCTGCGATCGGTGGAAAGATCAGGGCTTTGGTTCACCCAGAAGAAGCCTTCGATATAAAACGATAACGCGGCTACCAAGTGTGCCGCGGGATGAATTCCAGGCAAATCCCCCCACGCCGGATAGGTCTTGTAGATGTCGCTGTCCCTCGTATTGAAGCGATCGTTGAGCGCGATGTGATTGAAGAACGCCGCAAGCGCTTGTTCATACGCGGCCGGGTCGAAGCCATCCGCCACACGCCATTGTGCGCGAAGTTCGCCTTCGGGAACGATGTAGTTTGTGAGGATGGTCCGAACATGATGTGGCCGCAGGCGTTCTGGAACCTCGTTGAGAACATGCCGCAGCAATTCACCCGGTACCGGCCACCGCTTGCGCCGCGGCCTCGATCCGTCAAATAACGCTAACGCCGCCGCTTTCAACCGCTCAAAATCGTCGCGCCCGGCAAGGCGCGCCAAATCCGGATCGGTGAAGAATTCGTCGGCGCGCGCATAACCATAGACGAGACCGCGCCTGATTTCCTCAACGGCGCGATCGAGCGCGCCAACAGCAACATAGGCGCAGGCCGTGTGGTGAAAGACGAATGGCTTCACCCAGGCCTCGGTTTCGACCCTGGCATAAAGATCGATGATTTTCTGAAACTGGCCGAGGTGCCAGCAACAATAAAAATAATTGTTGATCCCCTGCCACAGCTCGGAATCAAGCGGCGCCTCCCGCCAATAATGCTCGAAATGCGCGGCAAGCCATTGGTCGAAGAAAGCGACAAAAGCTTCCCGCGCCGGCACGTCGTCGGCGCGCTCCCGCATGGCATCGCGCAGCGCCCGCGTCGGCGATGGCGCCGCGGACGACGCAGGCTGCGACGCCGTTTCTTCATCCCACAGGCGTTCCGGCGCCGTCGTCCGCTTGACCTCGAAGCGAGGTTTGCCGTCCGGTACGAACAATAAAGAGACGATGCAGTCGCCGTCCTTATCCCTCAGCCACACCACGCCTTTGAACGGGGCTTGCCAGTCGTTTTTTTCCGCTTGAATCAAACGGCAGGACGCGGCATCGATCGGCAGGCGGTGGGAGCCAAGATAAATCGAGCGCTCGCCCCACAACAAACACAGGCCGTGGAAATGCAGCCTGTCGTCGATGGTCGCGCGATCGCCGACATCATCGAGCGGGAAACCGCTCGAATCATACCAACGCTTGCTGTCGCGCGCGAACGCGCCGTGAACCAGCTTAAAGGTCTTGGGGTCGGCGTCCGGGACCGGCTTGAGATCGGCGTTGTAAACACGCTCAGCGTCTTTGTAGAAAATCGTCTCTCCCAAATTTAACACTTTGAACTGGGCTGGATCGGTGCGCAGCACACGGTGACCAACGACCACATGCCGCGCATCCGCGGCGCCATAGGTGGTTTGACGGAAGGTGCTGGCATCAAGCTGTGGCAGCGGATGGAGCGTCTGCCATGCGAACAGCACGAAATGCCCATTGTAGTGAAAGTGGTTGCATAGGCGCACCGGCTGTAACGGTGTTGCGTTGGGAAGGCGTTCTCTCGTTAGATTGAGACGATGCGCCTCAAGATGCCGCTCGACTTTACGCCACAGCTTGCGATCGAGAACCTTCGAATTGGTGTGCCACAATGCGTCCCCGGTGGCGAACCGCTCCGATAGTTTGAAAAAATATTTATTGATTAAGGTATCGAAGCGCTCGATCTCGGCACCATCGAATGTGTCGTCGCGGCGGAATCCGTCGGGCTCGATGACAAATCCGGCGGCGGGCCCCGATATTTTGAAATTGGGAGCATCCAATGAAATGGCCGCGCGATCCGGTGCTGCGATGTCCTTGAATGCCGCGATATTGAGGATTGTCGTTATATCGGGATTTTCAATGATGTCGTCGAGCCTTTCATGATAACTGAACCAATAATGGATAAAGAGCGCCTGCTCCTCTTTCAGGTATTTGAACATCACGGCATCGCTCAAGCCGTCTGTAACGATGCGCGCAATCGAAGCCGCCAGCGGATCGAGCGTCTTGGCGCGCAACAGCCGGGCATAGGCTTGGTCCGTCATGCGGATGTAAGTCGTAAAGGAGGATGGCTGAGACATGCCTGCTCCGATTAGATTGAATTTCTCACGTGCCGGTCAATGAATGGCGTATGCCAAATTGAGGCGATAAGCGGATGACGCAACGACGCTATTCTTAATGCTCCAGTGGAGCGGATTTGATATTCGTTACCCACTTCGCCGCACCGTCGCAAAGCTCGACGCCACATAGCCGTCGAATTGATCGGCGGTATTTATTGTCCGAAATCCCTTCGTTGCCGGATCAAAGGCCCGGACGGAAGCGCCACCGCGAAGTCTCTCTCTAAGAATCGCAAGCCGATGCTCGGCCCAAGCCACACTTGTTGCGGAATCCTCGGCAAAGGCGTCGCGGAGGGCTTGAACGAGCGTCGCCTCCAGAACGCCATGCGCCTTCAGCCAGCTATCGAGAATATGGTTGTAAAGCGTTCGCTTGTCGGGAACGCGCCTTAGAAAGGCGCTCACGAAATCCCCGATCGCCGCGTGCGTCGCGTGAGCGATCTCATCGGGGGTCGAGGACCAGCGGAGATTTGGCGCCTGATCGCTGCCTTGATAGGGAATAAGAATTTTCGGCATGCGCGGTTCTTGGTAGCAAAGCACGATGCCCGGCTGGTCGTCGAGATGATGCGCCGCATGCGGATACCAAAGGCCGATCTCGATGATCAATTGGCGCTCCTCGCCATCGGTGAAGATCGCGCGCCCACGCCCCTCTTGATCGACCCGTTGCAATTGCCATCCCAGGCTCGCCAGGATGTTCGTGGCCTCGGTGGCTATCGTTACGATCATCATCGATGGAAAAATAGCACCGAATGGCAAATATGGAAAATGGCGGATGCTGCGTTTCGCGCGCGATGAGCGTTATCCAGCAAGCGCAGCCCCGATGAGCGAAGCGATATCCGACTCTTTGTAGGTTTTCCGGATCCCGCATATTTCTTCCACGTGTGGGATGTACTCATTCACAGTTGCGCCGCGCCTTGGCGTTGAAGATGCATTCGCAGGTTGAAGACAGGTCAAATACTAAACTCAGTTTTACTGGACGAGTGCTGCGAGTCGATGCAGGTTAGATAACCGGAAGGTGGAAAAGGTTGAGAGTTCTTCTGGCTGCGTCAATATGCGACCCGATTCCTTTACATTGGAAATACATTGGTGATCCATGCGAATGCGCGGTGGTTGTCGGAGGACGACGGTGAAGTAAACCTCGTCGAACAATGGGATAGTAGGTCATCTGGAAAAAAGGAAAGACAGTTGAACTTATATTCAATGCGGAGTTCGATACTGGCCTTCTGTGCGACGGCGGCGGGAGTGATCTTTGTGGTTAATGTAACCGAGGGTGAGGCGAGCAGCCGCCACGCTGGAAAGCACCACAGACTAAATAGTCCTCGCTTGCATTCTTGGGTTTACAGAGAAATCCGGCCTGCGGTGCGGTCGAGCTTTGCAGGCGAAGCCTGTTCGGGCAACGTTCGAAGCTTCGATTGTAAGGTATGGCCGCCTTCGGTATATGACGATCCCGACCGAAGAAGTGGCGATGGCGGAAACTAAATCGGGTCGCGGTTCTCTTGTGCGCCCGACATGATACCGGCGCCGACGTAATCACCAAGCGTGAGCGTCGCGATGGCCGGACGGCGGATGGCGAAGCACGGCGCCGCGACCTCCGGCGGAACGAGATCTTCAAATCGCTCATCGCTTTCCGGTAGCTCGGCCGAAACGCGCGCGCTACCGGCATGCACCTCGACGCCGACGGGCAAATCCCTCTGCTGGACCAAATCCGTGTCCAGCCCCTCCACGAAAAATATTTCCCTTCGCCACTTGGTAGAAACACCATTATTGATTCGAGCCATCCCGCCTCGATAAGGGGGCGTTGGCCATCGTCACGAACGTTGGGTGCGGGATGCGATGGACGTGGGATGCACCTTTGACGAACGGACGGCGAAGTCGTGGCGTTCTGATATCTCGACGCTGATATCAAGTTCTTGAGAAGCAAGCTTCTGAGGGGCGATGGTGGCAAGAAAGCCCGATCACCAGGAAGACCACGAAGGAACCGTTAAAACCATCGCGCAGGGAAGGCCGGATTGATCCGGTGAACCTGTTACTCGTATGCTTTTCAATTTTGCATACGAGGATAGTGTGGTGGATTTGACATTCGCATCAGTGTTGCCGCGAGTCCATTTATGCGAATGTCAAATACTAAACCGCACTATAATTTAATATTGCTGGTGTCCTTCGGTTCTGACATTCGTAAAGGTGCTCGCTGCAATATAATACGGATATCAGAACCGTGACACCAGCGGGCGCATCAGACGCCCGGCTTTCCCTGCACCCTCTTATCTCGAGGGACGAGGTTTTCATGCATCACTCGGGCGTAATCGGCGCTAACGGGACAATCGTGCGCGCTTGTTCGATTGTCTGAAAACTGAATGCTGGAAGTCAATTAAAGTTTATGCTCGGTATGCTGGCTGGGACAATTGCTTCGTGCATAGTCCGGCTGTGGCGGTGTTCACGGCCGTTGTTGGCGGTGCTTGAAGGAAGAGTCTTGAAAGGGGCGGTCATGAAAGGCGCGCTTGGGAAAATCATCGCAATCGTTTATGCCGCCGGCGTTGCCGCTTGGTATGAGCCGGACCACCAGCTAATCCGCGACGATGCTTGGAGGTGTCTTAAGATTTCGTTGTGCTTTGATTTTGCAGAAATTGCAGGCCGGCGCTCAGGACCTTCGGATCGATAGCTTGACCCAGCTCACTTTCTTGCGAAGCGAGGTGCTGGAAAAAAGTGGGAGTGATGTTGCCGCTCAGTGTGCCGTTGAGGCGGTCGCCCGCGATCTGGAGGATGAAAGGGTTTACCGGCGCAGGGCTCGAAGCTGCCGCCGAGCCGCTGGCGGTTGGGTTGGTGACGGCGCCATCGTTCGCGACGACCAAGCCCGTCGCGGCGGTGATGAATTGGCCATCATTCTCGGTGAGATTGGTTAAGAGGTTGATGTGGGGCAGATCGGCGGTATTCACCGCAACCAAGTTTG
>DATGJS010000313.1:0-3740 GCA_035295025.1 Bradyrhizobium sp. | reverse complement strand
AGATGCTCAAATCCGACACCAGCGAGATCAAGAGTTTCGATGAGGCGCCGGCCACGATGTTGCATCTGGTTGTGCGCAAGAGCTGAGGCGGCCGATCCCTCACGCGTTCACACCCTGACACGCGACAACACGCTTTCCGGGAATAAATCTTCCGGCGCGAGGCGGCGGTGACAGACGCCCTGCTCGTGGGCGTATTGCAGGAAGGCCTCTAACGTCGTGCGGTTGGCATCGACGCCGTAAGGCCAATGGTCCTGGCCGAACAGCTTTTGCGCCTGCTTCGTATGCTCGAAGCACCAGGGAATGGGAAAGCGCGGCGCGGTCACTTCCAAGGCGCGTTCGACGCTGCGGCGTTTCGCTTCCTCAAAGGCCGTGAGAAGATTCATGGCGATCCAGGGATGGGCCTCGACCAGCGGTCGCTTCAAAGCGATGACATGCATGATCGGAAAGATGCCGGTTGCGCGGTAATATTCGGCCTCGACCGTCATGGTGTCCTCGAACAGCCGCGTAATGTTCGGATGCCCGGTTTCGAAACAATCGGGCGGGTGGGCGGTGAGCACCGCATCGACCTCGCCTTCGACCAACATCCGGCTGAGGCTTTTGGCTGGTGCCGGGGTCAGACGAATGCCGGCCGGCAGATTGAGCGCTACCTTCTCGGCGCGGCCCGGCTCGTTCACGCCGGCTTGAATCCATTCGATGCTTGTAAGGTCGATGCCGTAGTGATGTGAAAGCAGCCCGCGCGAATAAACCGCCGCGGTCTGCGCCCATTCGGGCAGGCCGATACGCTTGCCGGCGAGATCGTGTGGCGCGCGGACGGTGCCGTCGCGGCGAACATAGATCGAGGAATGGCGGAAGATGCGCGAGGGGAAAACAGGAATGGCGGTCAGCGAGCGATCGCCTTGAGAAATGAGCGAGGCGTATTTCGCGAAGGACACTTCGGATGCATCCCACTCTCGGTATTTCAGAAAGCGAAAGAAGATTTCCTCGACCGGCAAAGTGAGGCAAGTCAGGTGGATGCCTTCGGGCACGATGCGTCCCGAGGTCAGGTCTTCCACATGGTCATAACGGCTGACGGCCAGTGTCAACGCGACTTGGTTCATGGGCGATGGCCTTCCGAGGCCGGAACAAGCGGCGGCGGTGCCGTTGGGCGAGCCGCCGTTCCCGCCGTGCGGCCACGGAGGATCGGAAGCCGTCCCAAAAAGAACAACGCGCTTGCGGAGATCAGGACCGGCATCGCGGCCGCCGCGAACAGCGTTCCGAGCGGCAAGCCGAAAGCGAGCAATTGGCCGCCGATCACGGGCCCGAGGATCGATCCGACGCGGCCCACGCCGAAGGCCCAGCCGGTGCCGGTCGAACGCATGTAAGTGGGATAGAGTGTGCCAGCCAAGGCGTTGATGCCGACCTGGCCGCCGATCACGCAAAGACCGATGACCATCACCAGCGCCATGAGCGGTGTTTCCTCGGTTCCGACATGGCCGAGTGCGGCAACGCACGGCACCGCGACCAGGAAGGCGGCGACAATGCCCAGCGTGCCCAAGCGGTCGAGAAGCCGGCCGACCACCAGGCTTCCGACCGCGCCGCCACCTTGCAGAAGCGCGGTCGCAATCACCGCGTGCGCAAGCGGCACGCCGCTTTCGGCGACAACGGTCGGCAGCCAGCTCGTCAGGAAGTGCAGCGAGATCATGTTGGCGGCGTAAGCGAGCCACAACAATGCGGTCATCGAGGCTCGTCCATCCGCGAACAAATGCGCGACCGGCAAGCCGTCTTTGGTCTCTTCTTCGAGCACGGGCGAAGCGTTATCGGGAATGGCGATATCGGGACGGACGCGGCGCAACAAAACGAGCACGAGATCGGTGCGGCCGCGCCTCACCATCAAGAAGCGCGCCGATTCCGGCAGGACGAAAATCGACACAAGACCGATCGCAATCGGTAGCACGCCGCCGACGACAAAGACGCTGGGCCACCCCCAGGCCGGAATGAGCTGGGCCGCGATCAGGCCGCCAAACGCGGAGCCGATGGTGTAGCCGATAAATAGAATGCCGACGCGGGTTGCGCGCTCGCGTGCCGGGGCGTATTCGGCCACCAGCGCAATCGCGTTGGGGATCGAACCGCCGAGCCCGATGCCGGCGATGGTTCGCAGTACCAGAAGCGATGTCAGCCCGTCGGCCCAGGCGCTTGCAAGCGTGAAGAGGCCGAACAACAGCGAGCCCACGACGATCATGTATTTGCGGCCGAAACGGTCGCCCAGATTGCCGAGAATCGTCGCCCCGAGCATAAAGCCGCCCAGGCCCGCCCCGAACACCGCGCTGAAGGCCGCTTTGTCCGAATGCCACGCTTTGATGATCGCGGGCGCGGCATACCCCACGACCTGCATGTCGTAGCCTTCGATCAGCATGAAGGTGCAAATCCAGCACATCAAACCGGTCTGGAAACGGCCAAAACTCTGACCTTCGATCAGAGCTCCGACATCGATGGAGGCCGCCTTCGTCATGCGTCGCTCGCTTTTCGAATTATGGTGGCTGATCGGACAGCGCCAATAAAGGCGGCTGATCCGCCACCTTTATCGTTTCACCGCGCCATCAGTGGATTCTTCAGAGAATTTTGAAGATCCCGAGCACCAGCACCACTTGCGCGGCGAAGCCGGCCGCGAAGGACAACGTGCGCAGGACTGGTATGCCCAGCGTATAGACGACCAGATGCGCCACACGCGCCCAGAAATAGACGGCTGCCGCCAGCGCCGTCCATTTGGACGAGTAGTCGAGTTCCGCCAGAATCAAAATCAGCGGCGCGAAGATCACGAGGTTTTCGACCGCGTTGTCGTGGGCGAACATCAAGCGGTTGGCCCATTCGGAATGCGGCTTGTCGTTGCGCGACGGATTGCCCATCGCGGCGAACAGGCCCCGCACCGTGATGCGGTTGAGAATATAGGGGACCCATAGCAACCCCGTCAAAATGACCGTCAAGGTCAGCCAAAATAGTTCGGGTGTCATCAATCCAGGTGTCATTGGTTTCCCCTTGTCAGATTTAAGTCGTCTCAGATTTAAGGCGCCGATCCCGTGATCCCGTGGGGATCGCCGCTCACGCGCTTATACATCAGTGGGCGAAGTTGCGCTATGCGCGGACGCGAACATAGCTGCCCGGCGCGTCCTCGATTGGCGGTAGCGCGGCAGCGCCGGCTTCGCGGGCGGGCACTTCTTCCGGGTCGATCGCCTGAAGCCATTGCCGCCAGTCGGGCCACCAGGAGCCCTTGTGTTCCTGCGCGCCCTTCAGCCAATCGGCGAGCGTCACATCCTTGATATTGTCGTTGGTCCAATATTGATATTTGCCCGACGAAGGCGGATTGACGACGCCTGCGATATGTCCCGACCCGGCCAAGACATATTTCACCGGGCCGCCGAAAAATTGCGAGCCGTAGAGCACCGAATCCGGCGGCGCAATATGGTCCTCGCGGGTGGCGAGGTTATAGATCGGCAGCTTTATTTTCGAAAGATCGAGCAAGATGTTGTCGAGCACCATGCTTCCCGCCGACAACCGGTTTTCCAGATAGCAATTGCGTAAATAATAGGAATGGTTGGCTGCCGCCATCCGCGTCGCGTCCGAATTCCAGTGCAACAGGTCGAACGACGACGGCTGCTTTCCCTTCAAATAATTGCTTACCACATAGGACCAGATCAGGTCGTTGGAGCGCAGCATGTTGAACGCCATCGCCATCTTGGCGCCTTCGAGCACACCCGCGGCGCGCA
>DATGJS010000312.1:0-26509 GCA_035295025.1 Bradyrhizobium sp. | reverse complement strand
CTCGGCCTCGATATCCGCTTGCTTTCCCCGCTGGCGGTCGTGGCCGATCTCGTTTACGTGCCGCTGGAGACGGCCTTGCTGAAGGCCGCGCGGGCGCGGGGCCTGCGAACGGCCGATGGGCTCGGCATGCTGCTGCATCAGGCGGTGCGCGGCTTCGAATTGTGGTTTGGCCGCAAGCCCGAGGTGACGGCTGAGCTTCGCGCGTTGGTCGAGGCCGATCTCAGGGGCGCTTGACCGGTCCAAAGCGCGGTGCAAAATCGGTGACCACCCCGCATCAAGTGCAAGGCAGGCTTTTCCTGATCGCGCGCTTGTGAGCGAGAATATCATGGAACCGTTCATATCCGCCGCTAAGGTTGCCGTCCATCAGGAGGTTCTCTATGTCCATTCATCGTTCTCAATTTGCGCGTCCGCTCCTCACTATCGCGGTCGTGGCGGCTTCCGTTTTCGGCGCGGCCGCGCAACAGCCGCCCGCCCCGACGCGGGTGCGCGGCACGATCGAAAGTGTCGCGGGCGATGTGCTCGCGGTCAAATCGCGCGGCGGTGAAGATGTCAAATTGCACATGACGTCCGACATCAAGGTGGTCGGGATCGTCAAGATCGCGCTCGCTGACATCAAGCTCGGCTCGTTCATCGGCACCACCACGGTGCCCGGCCCCGATGGCCGGCAGAACGCGGTCGAAGTGCATGTCTTCCCCGAGGACATGCGGGGAACGGGCGAGGGAACGCGGCCTTACGATCTCAAACCCAATTCGACCATGACCAATGCGACGGTCGCAGAGCAAGTGGCCGGCAATGACGGCCAGACCTTGATGATCAAATTCAAGGATGGCGAGAAGAAAGTCACGGTCGGCTCCGACACGCCTGTGGTGACCTATGTTCCCGCCGATAAATCCGATCTGAAGGCCGGCGCCAAGATCATCGCCTTTGTCAAGCCATTGCCGGATGGATCGTTCGAGAGCAACCGCATCAGCGTCGGCCGCGACGGCCTGACGCCGCCGATGTAAGGTTGGAATAACCTTGCGTCCGAGGGGTATTGCCTTCTATTCGCTTCGCTGTTCGATCAAAACCTTTGAGGGAAAAATGATGCCGAAAATTTCTTTATGGATGCCGCGCGCTTTCGTGGCTTCGCTTATTGTCACGTCCGTGTTTGCCTCCAGCGCGTGGGCCCAACAATCGCCGCCGCCGGTCCGCATTCGCGGCACCATCGAAAGCGTCGATGGGCCGACACTGATGATCAAGACCCGCGAGGGCACCGACATGAAGGTGCGCATGACCGACAATGTCGCGGTGTTCGGCGTCGCCAAAACCGAATTGTCGGAAATCAAGGAAGGCTCCTATATCGGCGTCTCGGCCTTACCCGAGCCCGACGGCACCCAAAAGGCGCTCGCCGTTCATATCTTCCCCGAGAACCAGCGCGGCGCGGCGGAAGGTTTTCGTCCCTGGGATTTGCGTCCCAACTCCACCATGACGAACGCGACCGTCGCCCAAACCGTCAAGGGCACCGACGGCCAGAATATCCTTGTGAAATACAAGGACGGCGAAAAGAAAGTCCTGGTACCGCCGGGCACACCGATCGTCACCTTTGTTGCCGGCGACAAATCGGAAGTGAAGGCGGGCGCCAAGATCATCATCTTCGGCGCGGTGAAGAAGGACGACGGTACGCTGGAGGCCAACCGCGTCAATGTCGGCCGCGACGGCATCACCCCGCCGATGTGAGATTGCTGCGCCTACGCGCGCGTAGACGAAAATGTCATCCAAGGGCGCGCGAGAGCGCGTCCTTGGTTTTTTGCAAGCCCCTTGCTTGTCTGCACCTCTCCCATGGGAAGAGGTCGGCGCGCGTTAGCGCGGCGGGTGAGGGGGTGGTTTCCGATGTGGCTGTTTCCATCCGTCAGTGGCTGTTTCCACCCATCAGTGGCTGTTTCCATCCGTCATTGCGAGCTCGCGCTCCTCGCAATGACGATGCGTAGACGGCCGTCACACCGCCAGCACGCGCTCGTCGATCTCGGCGATGGTGTTGACGCCGGGGCCGTCATACGCGCCGCGGTCTAATTTTGCTGGTCCGCTCCAGATGACAGGGGATCGTGTAAAGAAATCTTTCCGATATTAATGCCAAATCGCTCTGACTGCGTTACGATTCGGTGGCAGAGAAAAAGATAGGGCCATGAACGCACCACATCGGCGACTATTTCCCGCTGTTCCGCGTGGTAAAGCTACCAAGCAGTTGGTCAAAGGCGGGCCGCTGAGCCTGCAGACCGGCCGTATCATGGCTCAGGCTTGGAGTGCTCAACTCCCGGAACAACGTCGCCAGCAGGCCGCTTGGTCCTTTGTCGCCGAGGCCGTCCGCGAATACGCGAGATCCGTGGGCCAGGTGCTGGGCTGTTCTCTTGATATCTCGCCCGTAACGGTCGCACTAACCTACCAGCTCGATATATCGGCCACTGAATTCGCTCGCTCCCTTGGCCAAGCCGCAAGTACCCTCAGCCTGGACGAGGCCTGTTACCAACTCAGCGCTTGTTATGCAGCGATGCTGCCGCCGACGATGCGCAGTTCACTAGGCGCTTATTATACTCCGCCGGCATTGATCGAGCGCTTGATGTTGCTTGCAGAAGAATCTGGCACGGATTGGGGCCGCGCACGGGTGCTCGACCTCGCTTGCGGCGGAGGAGCCTTTTTGCTGCCGGTCGCCGTCCGAATGCGGCGGGTGCTGGGAGAGGTCGCGCCAGAGGTTGTGCTCGATCACTTTGCCGCGCATCTGCAGGGCTTTGAGATCGATCCCTTTGCGGCGTGGCTTACGCATGTATGGCTTGAAATTTCTTTTGCTTCAGAACTGCGCGCCACCGGCCGCCGTTTCCCGGCCATCGTTGAGGTCTGCGATAGCCTCGATCGGATTCCTACAAAAGATAATAACCTATTTGATCTTGTGATTGGTAATCCACCTTACGGTCGGATGAAATTATCCAGCGTGCAGCGCCTACGCTATCTACGTAGCCTCTATGGCCATGCCAATCTCTATGGTGTATTCACCGATCTCGCCTTACGATGGACAAAGCCCCAGGGAGTGATCGCTTACGTCACGCCAACCAGCTTTTTTGCTGGCGAGTATTTCAAGGCGCTTCGTCGCCTATTGGCGCTCGAAGCCCCGCCGTTGGGAGTAGACTTCGTCACTGCACGCAAGGGCGTATTTGAAGATGTGCTGCAGGAGACGCTGCTGGCTACGTATCGGCGCGGAGGAAAAGCCGCGCCAGCTATGGTGCATTATCTGACAATTGGTCCAAAAGGCGCTGTCAGCGTGGATCGTGCCGGTCATTTCATTCTTCCCGAAGACCCGTCCGAACCATGGCTTGCGCCACGTGCACCCGCGCAGCAAACGCTCGTTGATCGATTAGGCACCATGCCCACTAGGCTTAAAGACTGGGGCTACAAGGTCTCGACCGGCCCGCTTGTATGGAATCGTTTTAAGAATCAGCTTCGCGTCCGACCAAGCAAAAATACCTTACCGCTTATCTGGGCCGAGGCCGTGACTTCTGATGGTCGATTTGTTTTCCGCGCTGACAAACGGAATCACCGACCCTATTTCCACGCGGCTAAGATCGATGAGTGGTTAAAAGTTTCGACACCCTGCGTGCTCCTGCAGCGAACGACGGCGAAAGAACAGGCCCGCCGCCTGATTGCGGCTGAGCTTCCGGCATCGTTTATCCGGGCACACGGCAGCGTCATTGTCGAAAATCACCTGAATATGGTGAAGCCGCTCAAAAAAAAGCCATTAGTATCTCCGGCGGCGGTTACGGCGGTCCTCAATTCCCAGATTGTCGACCAGGTGTTTCGATGCATCAGCGGCAGCGTGGCGGTATCTGCCTTTGAACTTAAGGCATTACCGTTGCCGAGCGTCGAGCACATGAAGATTATCGAAGAGCTGGTCCGGCTTAGGGCACCTGTGGCCACAGTTGAGGCCGCATTGCGCGGCTTATTCCTTGAAGGCCAACCGCAATGATGCTGCCGCCACTCGCGCAGCGCGATCTCATCCGTGAGCGACTGCATGTCATCTTCCCTGAAGGGACGCCGAATCGAGCCGCGAGCGTCCGGGATATTGCAGTACGCACCGTGTTTGTCATGCTGTATGCCAATGCTGTGGAAGGTAGCGAAGTATGGCTGCGTCCTGACCAAGTCACGCGCATGACCGATAAGCAAGCGGCGAAAACTAGCGATGGAGATCGAGCGGCTTGGGCGAAATCGTCCGCTGCTCCTTCCAAAGCTGAAATTCCCGGCCGTTGGTATGCCGCCAATACGCGCGAGTCTGTCCGTGACGATACTATTCGCAACGCGCTTATCCCGAACAGTGCTATTGTTGAACGGCCTGGTCTGCCTACGGCATCACCCGCCGGCCGTTATGCCTTGAGAACGGATTTTGCTGCGCTGTTCGATCCGAGGTTGAATGGAGCTGTATTCGGTGCAGCAGTCACTGCTTGGCAGGCCGCTCACCTTACCGCTGGCGCTAGGATGCGCATCGCCGTCATGCGCAAGGGGGCTGCGACTGGCCGCGGCCGAATTCTTGTTACTTTCCCAAATGGTGAAACCCGGCTGATGGCGCCCGGTCCCAGTTCCGATTTATCCCGAAATGTCATTGAAGTGTTTGCGCCGCGCTTTTTGGGAACACCGGCAGTTATTTTCCTGAGCGAGAGCGGGGACAGGGTGGTGGCGCGTGACGACGAACTCGCCAGAAAGGTCGGTATCAACATCCCGGCGGATAAGAATCTGCCCGATATCATCCTGGCTGATCTCGCCCCAGCCCATCCGCTGCTCGTCTTTGTTGAAGTCGTCGCAACTGATGGACCGATTTCGGAATCACGAAAAGCTGCTCTGTTGGGGCTCACCGACGCCGCCGGTTTTGCGCGAGAGAACATCGCGTTTCTTACGGCGTACCTTGATCGCAGCGCAGCGCAATTCAAGAAAACGGTCAATTCTCTGGCCTGGGGCAGCTTTGCCTGGTTCGCGGCCGAACCTGACCATCTGGTTGAATTGATTGACGGCAACAAAGGGCCGGTTCGAAAATTGAAATCATAAAGATTCCAATCTCTCCTCCAGCACATGCGTGAGTTGTGGGTCCGCTTTGCGCTTTAGCGGCCAGTCATCGGGTGTATTTCTCACCCCATGGCTCGCTGGTTGGGGCATCGATAGTTTTTGCGGCCGTCACACCGCCAGCACGCGCTCGTCGATCTCGGCGATGGTGTTGACGCCGCAAAGCCCCATCGTGGTCAGAAGTTCGTTGCGGAGGATGTCGATCGCCTTGGTGACGCCGGGGCCGCCATAGGCGCCGAGGCCGTGAATATAGGCGCGGCCGATCATGCAGGATTTGGCGCCGAGCGCCATCGCCCGCATCACGTCCTGGCCGGAGCGAATGCCGCCGTCGAACATCACTTCCATCTTGCCGCCGACCGCGTCCACGATATCGGGAAGCATCTCGATGGAGGATGGTGCGCCGTCGAGCTGACGGCCGCCATGGTTGGAAACCACCAGCGCCTGCGCGCCGGTTTTCATCGCCTCATTGGCGTCCTCGACATCGAGAATGCCTTTCAGGATCAATTTGCCCGGCCAGATGCTGCGGATCCATTCGACGTCCTTCCAATTCAGCGTGGTGTCGAATTGGGTGCCGATCCAGGTGCCGAGCGCGGTGATGTCATCGGTGCCTTTGAGATGGCCGACGAGATTGCCGAAGGTGCGGCGCTTGCCGCGCAACACGCCAGCGACCCAAGCGGGCTTGGTAGCGAAATCGACCAGTTTCGACAGCGACCATTCCGGCGGCACCGTCATGCCGTTCTTGATGTCGGCGTGGCGTTGCCCGATCACCTGAAGATCGACGGTCAAGACCAGCGCGCTGCATTTGACGGCAATCGCCCGCTCGACCAGCGCCTTGATGAAGCCGCGGTCCTTCATGACGTAGAGTTGGAACCAGAACGGCTTGTCCACATTGGCCGCGACATCCTCGATCGAGCAGATCGACATCGTGCTCAACGTATAGGGAATGCCGGCGGCATGCGCGGCGCGGCAGGCGTGAATTTCGCCGTCGCCATGTTGCATGCCGGTGAGCCCGACCGGCGCGAGGATCAAGGGCAGAGCGGCGGGTTCACCGAGGATCGTCGTTGATGGATCGCGCTTGGAAACATCGACCAGGATGCGCTGGCGCAATTTGATGGCTCGCAGATCCTCACAATTGGCGCGCAGCGTTTCCTCGGCATAGGAGCCGCGATCGCAATAATCGAAAAACGCCTTCGGCACTTTTCGCTTGTGACGCTGGCGCAGATCTTCGATGCAGGTGATGTGTTTCATGAAAAATGTTCCGGCCCGCTCTCATATTGGCAATATCGGCTGTCCTCTACCATGGCCGGTCAGGCCGCGAAAGTCCGATAATTCTTCTATTATCAATAAGTTGGCTTGTGAGCAGTGAACTCACCCGAAATGATTAATCATATATTTTGAAGTCATTTTAGCTCTGAAGGCATTATAACGGCCGCGACGTTAATGTGAGGCGGCTTCGCGGCCAATGGCGAGGCGCGGGCGACGCTGGGGGTGATATGAGCCGCAAATATTTCGGAACGGACGGGATTCGGGGCCTCGCCAACGGTCTGATCACGCCCGAGCTCGCGCTGAAAGTGGGGCAGGCGGCCGGCCTGGTGTTTCAGCGCGGTGAACATCGCCATCGCGTCGTGATCGGCAAGGACACCCGCCTTTCCGGCTACATGATCGAAACCGCGCTGGTGGCGGGGTTCACCTCGGTCGGCATGGATGTGCTGCTGCTCGGCCCGATGCCGACGCCGGCGGTCGCGATGCTGACCAAGTCGATGCGGGCCGATCTCGGCGTGATGATTTCGGCCTCCCACAATCTGTTCGAGGACAACGGCATCAAGCTGTTCGGACCGGAGGGTTTTAAGCTTTCCGACGATGTCGAAAAGCAGATCGAGCAGTTGCTCGATGAATCGCTCGACCGTCGCCTCGCGCAGAGCGCGAGTCTCGGGCGGGCGCGCCGTATCGACGGCGTGCACGACCGTTACATCGAATTCGCCAAGCGCACGCTGCCGCGCGACCTCAACCTCGAAGGCCTGCGCGTGGTGGTCGATTGCGCCAACGGCGCCGCCTACAAGGTCGTGCCGGAGGCGTTGTGGGAGTTGGGCGCCGACGTGATCTCGATCGGCGTCGATCCCGATGGCTTCAACATCAACAAGGAGTGCGGCTCGACATCGCCGGAAGCCTTGAGCCGCAAGGTGCGCGAGATGCGCGCCGATATCGGCATCGCGCTCGATGGCGACGCCGACCGGGTGATCCTGGTCGACGAACGCGGCCATCTGGTCGATGGTGATCAGTTGCTGGCGGTGATCGCGCAAAGCTGGAAGGAAGACGGCAGGCTCGCCAAACCGGGCATCGTCGCTACCGTGATGTCGAATCTCGGATTGGAGCGCTTCCTCGAAGGACAGAAGATCGAACTTCTCCGCACGCCGGTCGGCGACCGCTATGTGCTCGAACGGATGCTTTCCGGCGGCTACAATCTCGGCGGCGAACCCTCCGGCCATATCATCCTGTCGGACTACACCACGACGGGCGACGGTTTCGTCGCGGCCCTTCAGGTGCTCGCGGTCGTGCAAAGGTTGCGCCGCCCGGTGTCGGAAGTCTGCCGCCGCTTCGAGCCGTTGCCGCAAATCCTGAAGAACGTGCGTTACCGCAGCGGCAAGCCGCTCGACCATGCCGATGTCAAATCGGCGATCGATGCCGGCGAGAAACGGCTCAACGGTCACGGCCGCCTCTTGGTGCGTTCGTCCGGAACCGAGCCGGTGATTCGCGTGATGGGCGAGGGCGACGACCGGCTTTTGGTCGAGGAGGTCGTCGATCACATCGTTGTCGCGCTCGCTCACGCGGCGGCGTGATGCAATTTTCCCGTCATTGCGAGCGTTAGCGAAGCAATCCAGTCTTTGCAGAAGGTGCTGGATTGCTTCGTCGCTGGAGCCTGTCATCTCTGCGCGAGCGCTATTGCGCTCGTCGGGGCGCGCATTCGCGCGACCCGTTGGCTCCTCGCAATGACGACACCAAAAGCTTTCCATGTGTCTCACATGCATCACAGCCATTTTCTAATGGAGGTGGTCGGCGCGATTTCGCCGGCGTAGGAGAGGGCTTGCAATATGCAAGTCTTAAACTCCGCCGGGAAATGAATCGTTGAACAAGCCCGTTATCGTCTCCGATGAAATCTTGAGTGAGCCCGTTATCGTTGAGGCCGCGCCGAAGGCGGCCGCGGCCGGGCCCACTTATATCGTGCTTGCCGGCATCAGCTTTTCGCATTTCCTCAACGACACCATGCAGTCGCTGATTTCATCGGTCTACCCGATCCTGAAAGACAGTTACGCACTGGATTTTGCGCAGATCGGTTTGATCACGCTGGCGTTCCAGTTCACGGCCTCGCTGTTGCAGCCGCTGGTCGGCCATTTCACCGACAAAAAGGCGCAACCGTTTTCGCTGGCGATCGGGATGTCTTCGACCTTCTTCGGTCTTTTGCTGCTCAGCATCGCCCACCAATATGCCGTGATCCTGATTGCGGCGGCGCTTGTGGGATTGGGCTCGGCGGTCTTTCACCCGGAATCGGCGCGCATCGCGCGACTGGCCTCCGGCGGCCGTTACGGCTTTGCGCAATCGGTGTTTCAGCTTGGCGGCAGCTTCGGCACGTCGATGGGGCCGCTGCTCGCGGCCTTGATCGTGGTGCCGTTCGGTCAGCCGAGCATCGCCTGGTTTTCCTCCATCGCCTTTCTGGCCATCGTCGTGCTGTGGCGGATCGGCCAATGGTACAAGCCGCAGATCAGGGCCAGGAAGATGGCGCCGGCCGATCGGCATCCGGATGCGCCGAATTCGCGCCGTGTTGCTTTTGCGATCGCGGTCCTGGTGATGCTGTTGCTCTCCAAGCAGCTCTATGTCTCGAGTCTGTCGAGCTATTACATCTTCTATCTGATCGACCGTTTCGGCGTCTCGACGCAAGCAGCCCAGCTTTATCTTTTCATTTTCCTCGCGGCGAACGCGGCCGGCGCGTTTTTCGGCGGTCCGCTCGGCGATCGTTTCGGCCGCAAGATCGTCATCTGGCTCTCGATTTTGGGAGCGTTGCCGTTCACGCTTGCATTGCCCTATGCGGGCCTTCACGCCAGCGCGGTGTTGACGGTTTTCATCGGCCTGATCATCTCGTCAACCACGTCCTCGATCATCGTCTTTGCGCAGGAACTGGTGCCGCACCGCTTTGGCATGATTTCCGGCGTGTTCTTCGGCGTGGCGTTCGGCATCGGCGGCCTTGGCGCCGCGTTGCTCGGTAAGCTTGCCGACCACACCAGCATCGGATTCGTCTATCAGGTGTGTTCGGTGCTGCCCGCGCTCGGATTATTGGCGGTGTTCCTGCCGAGAATGCCGCGGGGGCGGTGAGTAGGGAATAGCGAGTAGTAAGCGGTCTTCTATTCGCCATTCCCTATTCGCCACTCGGCCTCTTCCCCTTCACACCTCATTAGTGTTTGTGGCGCCTTCGCCTTGATTTGTGGGAACACGCGTCCTCGCATCAGGAAAGAATCAACCTTAAAAATTAGGGTTAAGTCACGCTTAAGCATTTGGTGCCATCGTCTGGCCTGTGAGTTTTAGAGTTGGGGCTTGTGTTGGTCCCACGCGCCAAAAGGACGACGCCATGCGTAGTGTAAAGTTGCTTGTTGCCGCCGGAGCGGCATCCCTTCTGTCGTCGATGGCTTCGGCCGCCGACCTCGCCATCGCCCCCCCGCCAATGCCCTATGCGCCACCAGCCGATTTCGGCGGATGGTATCTGCGCGGCGACGTGGGCTTCAGCAATCAGAGCGTCAATAACATCAGGAACACGAACGCCGCGCTCTATGCGAACTTGACCTCGTTCCAGGAAACGACCGGTTTCGACACCGGCGGTATCTACCAGGTCGGCGTGGGCTATCAGTTCAACCACTGGCTCCGTGCCGACATTACTGGCGAGTATCGTGGAAGCGCCAATTTCCATGGGCTTGATCTGACGACTTTTCCCAATGGTGGCCAGACCGGATTTGGTTCTGATGTCTACAACGCTAGGAAGACAGAATGGCTTTTCCTCGCCAACGCCTATGCTGACTTAGGCACATGGTGGTGCATCACGCCTTATGTCGGCGCCGGCATCGGCACCGCGCGGGTCACGATTTCGAATTTCACTGATGCGGGTGTTGCTACGCTGTTCCCGCCCGGGACTGGGGTCGGCCCCAGCTTGGTCTCGGCCCAGACTGGTTCGCAGTGGAATTTTGCCTGGGCGGTGCATGCGGGCCTGTCCTACCGGGTCAACCCGAACATGGCGATCGAATTGGGTTACAGCTTTGTCAGTCTCGGCGATGGTACGACGGGTGTAGACGAAAAATTCGACCACTCAGCGGGTGGTCATGTGTTCCAGTTTCACAACATCACCTCGCAAGACGTTAAGCTTGGCGTGCGCTGGAATCTCGAGAGCGCGCCGGCCTATGCGTCGCCGCTCATCACCAAGGGCTGAGCGAGCGAGTTTGAAATTAATCGACCTTAACGGCGCGGGATGTTTCCCGCGCCGTTTTGTTTTGCGGAAAACGTACTCACGACAACCATTGGTTAAGGTTAACGGGTGATGATTGAGGCGCTGAGTTTTGCGGCGTGTCTTTGGGCGTGTCTTGGGAGTATCGCGATGCGTAGAGTCGTGTTGGCGGCGATGTTGTTTGCAACGGCAATGAGCGCGCAAGCCGCCGATATGCCCGATTTCCTTCGCGGCTCGCTCGGCGGCGCCGCCTCGACCGTCAACTGGCAGGGCTTCTATGTCGGCGGGCAGGCGGGCACCGGCACTTCAGACATGAATTTCAATGGGGCCACCCAAAATATCGCCGCACAACTGCTTGCTGGCACGGCCATCGATGAAGGAGGACGGATTTCGTCCTTACCCCTGGGAGGCAAAATATCGGTTCACGGCAATGGTTTTGGTGGCTTTGCCGGTTACAATGGCCAATGGACCGATGTCGTTCTCGGCATGGAATTTAGCTATTTGCACGGCAAATTTGGCGGCTCCGCGACCGATAGTGCCTCACGATTTTTTACCGATGCGCTCGGCTTTAATGACAGTGTGACCTATCGTTCGACCAGCACGGTGGCGATTTCCGACATGGGAACGCTTCGTATCCGGGGTGGTTACGCCATCGACCGCTTCCTGCCATATCTTTTTGGTGGGATAGCGCTGGGTCAGGCGAATATCGTCAACACGGCGGAGATATCTGGAACGCAGACAATGGCGTTCTTGAATATTCCCTTTGATGTCCGCGCGACCGACGGAAGATTTGCGCACTTCATCTACGGTTACAGTGCCGGCCTCGGCGTCGACATTAATCTGATCGGCGGCCTGTTCGCGCGAGCTGAATGGGAATATGTCCGCTTCACCTCTCAGGTCGATACCAACGTCAACACGGTGCGCGCCGGCCTCGGCTACAAATTCTGACGGCTCCCTCCCGATGCATTGACATCGCCGGTTGCGCCTGTTGCTCTGTCTTTCCAGCGGAGGGCAGGCCATGAAGATTTACGGCGATCTTAATTCGGGCAATTGCCTCAAGGTGAAATGGGTCTGCGACCGCCTCGCGCTGCCCTACATCTGGATTGCTGTCGATATTCTCAAGCAAGAGAGCCGCACGCCGGAATTCCTCAAGCTCAACAGCGCGGGCCAGGTGCCGGTGGTCGATTTCGAGGATGGCCGCACGCTAGTGTTCCGATTCTAACATTCGCATCCCTTCTCAGTGGACACTTTTGCGAATGTTAGAATCAAAGGAACACTAGTAACTATAGGTTTCTAGTGTGGTTTGGATTTGACATTCGCTTATCGAGTTCGCGGCCAAGGGGAAGCGAATGTCAAATCCACCACACTAGCGCAGTCCAATGCGATCATTCGCTATCTCGCCCGCGGCAGCGATCTTATTCCATCCGATCCCTTCACCGCCGCTAAAATGGATGAGTGGTTGTTCTGGGAACAGTTCAGCCACGAGCCCTATATCGCGGGCTGCCGGTTTCAGATGGTCTATCTCGGCCGGCCCGCCTCCGATCTCGATCCCGACAAGGTCAAGCGCGGTTACGCGGCGCTTGCGCGGATGGAGCATCATCTTGCGCTCACGCGATTTTTTGTCGGCGATACGCTGTCGCTCGCGGACATCGCGTTACTGGCTTACACGCGGCTCGCGCATGAAGGCGACTTCGATCTTGCCGCCTATCCCTCTTTGAGGCGCTGGATCGGTGAGTCGGAACAATGGCTCGGCCTTTCGCCCACGCGCTGATAAGTGCGTCGGAATCGCGCTTTGCTTTTGCCGCAGTTTTGCCGGCTCGATGAAGCGGCCCTTGCGAACATTGCGAAAGAAAATTCGCCGCTGGTTTCTCTTAACGGACGATAAACTAATCGGGCCATCGGCAATTTTTCGCCGGAACGATCCGTGACAAGGAGGCTTCTTCTGGCCAGCGAGGACAGCTTCGGGGAAGTCAGCAGATTCGGGGATGTCACATGACGCGTTATTCCATCGTTCGGAAGGGCGATGACTATGTCGTCCGCGCCGGCGACCAGGATATCCTGAAAGTGGCAAGCCGGCGCCGCGCCGCCCAACTCGTGACCGATGCGGCCGAATTGCTCGATTCGCTGCAATCGTCGGTGTCGTTGCAGCCTACTGCGGCAGATGTCGAGCCTTCGACCGCCGATATCTCCGAAGTTTCTTGACGATTCCACGCGATTCCCTTATGTACCGCGGCGGGACACCTCCCCCCAACGGGAGGCTTGCTATCTGGAAGGATAGATCATGACCGTCGCGAAGCCCGCTCTGCGGCCTCACGTGCCGCATTTTTCGTCTGGCCCCTGCGCCAAGCGCCCCGGCTGGAATCCACAAAATCTCAAAGACGCAGCCCTTGGCCGTTCGCATCGCGCGAAAATCGGTAAAGAGAAGCTCAAGCTCGCGATCGAGCTGACGCGCGAAGTTCTCCAAGTGCCCGCCGATTACAAGATCGGCATCGTGCCGGCCTCCGACACCGGCGCGGTCGAAATGGCGTTATGGTCGCTGCTCGGCGCACGTCCGGTCACCACGCTTTCCTGGGAATCTTTCGGCGAGACCTGGACCGGCGATATCGTCAATCAGTTGAAGCTCAGGGACGTGACCAAGCTCGCCGCGGCTTACGGCGATATTCCCGACCTCTCCAAGGTCGATGCCGCCTGCGATATCGTCTTCACCTGGAACGGCACGACGTCAGGGGTTCGTGTGCCCAACGCCGATTGGATCAGCGCCAAGCGTGAGGGCCTTGCGATCTGCGATGCCACGTCGGCGGCGTTCGCCCAGCCGCTCGATTGGCCGAAGCTCGATGTCGTGACCTTCTCCTGGCAAAAGGCGCTGGGTGGGGAAGCCGGTCACGGCATGCTCGTGCTCTCGCCGCGCGCGGTCGAGCGTCTGGAAACCTACAAGCCGGCCTGGCCGCTGCCGAAAATCTTCCGCATGACCAAAGGCGGCAAGCTCAACCAAGGCATTTTCGAAGGCGAAACCATCAATACGCCGTCGATGTTGTGCGTCGAGGATTATCTCGATGCGTTGAATTGGGCAAAATCGGTCGGCGGCCTCAAGGGGCTGATGGCGCGCGCCGACGCCAATACCAAGATGCTCGTGGATTGGCAGGCGAAGACGCCCTGGATCGATTTTCTCGCCAAAAATCCGGCGATCCGCTCCAACACGTCGGTATGCCTGAAGGTGACCGATCCCGCGATCGCCGCGTTGCCGTCCGACGCGCAGATCGATTTCATCAAGAAGATGGTGGGCCTCGTGGAGAAGGAAGGCGCCGGCTACGACTTCGCGGGCCATCGCGACGCGCCGGCGGGCTTGCGCATCTGGTGCGGCGCCACGATCGAGGCCAGCGACGTGGCGCTTCTGACCCAATGGCTCGATTGGGCCTTTGCGGAAACCAAGGCGCAGCTTCGGCAAGCGGCGTGATTTTTTACCTCGCCCCGTTCTTACGGGGAGAGGGAGAAGATTTCGCCACCCTCTCCCACAAGAGGAGAGGGTTTCGGTGGCAGCTCTCAAATTCTGCTTTCAGGAAACTTCGATGACAAAACCCAAAGTGCTCATTTCCGACGCGTTGTCGCCGGCGGCGGTGCAGATATTCAAAGACCGCGGCATCGAGGTCGATTTTCAGCCCCATCTCGGCAAGGACAAGGAAAAGCTCGCCGCCATCATTGGCGAGTATGACGGTTTGGCGATTCGCTCGGCGACCAAAGCGAGCGCGAAAATCATCGAGAAGGCCACGCGCCTCAAGGTGATCGGCCGCGCCGGCATCGGCGTCGATAATGTCGAGATTCCGGCGGCGACCGCCAAGGGTATCATCGTGATGAATACGCCGTTCGGCAATTCGATCACGACCGCCGAACACGCCATCACGCTGATGCTGGCGTTGGCACGTGAAATTCCCCAAGCCGACGCCTCGACGCAAGCCGGCAAATGGGAAAAGAACCGCTTCATGGGGGTCGAGATCACCGGCAAGACGTTAGGCGTGATCGGTTGCGGCAATATCGGGGCGATCGTCGCCGATCGCGCGCTCGGTTTGCGCATGAAGGTGGTGGCGTTCGATCCGTTCCTGTCGCCTGAACGCGCCAAGGATATCGGCGTCGAGAAGGTTGACTTGGAGGAACTATTCAGGCGCGCCGATTTCATCACGCTGCATACGCCGTTGACCGACAAGACCCGCAACATCATCGATGCGAGTGCGCTTGCGAAAATGAAGAAAGGCGTGCGGATCGTCAATTGCGCGCGGGGCGGGCTGGTCGATGAACAGGCGCTGGTGGAAGCACTGAATTCCAAGCATGTGGCGGGCGCGGCCTTCGACGTCTTTGTCGAGGAACCGGCGATTTCGAACGTGCTGTTCGGACACCCCAATGTCATCTGCACCCCGCATCTGGGCGCCGCCACCACCGAAGCGCAGGAGAATGTCGCGCTTCAGGTCGCCGAGCAGATGTCGGATTATCTTTTGAACGGCGCGATCTCCAATGCGGTCAACTTCCCCTCGATCACGGCGGAAGAGGCGCCGAAATTGAAGCCGTTCGTTGAATTGGCGGAAAAGCTCGGCTCGTTCGCGGGCCAGCTCACCGAGACCGGAATCGCCAAGGTGCAAATCACCTATGAGGGGCATGTCGCCGAGATGAAGATCAAGGCGCTGACCTCGGCGGTGCTGGCCGGTCTGCTCCGCCCGATGCTCGGCGATGTCAACGTCGTTTCCGCGCCGGTCGTGGCCAAGGAGCGCGGCATCGTGGTCGATGAAATCGTGCGCACGGCGCAAAGCGATTATGAAAGCCTGATCACGGTCATGGTGATCACCGAACGGCAGGAGCGCTCGGTTTCGGGCACCGTCTATGCCGATGGCAAACCGCGGCTTGTCGATATCAAGGGGATCCGGGTGGATGCCGAATTCGGAAAATCGATGATCTATGTCACCAATGAGGACAAGCCTGGCTTCATCGGCCGTTTCGCAAGCCTGCTGGGCGACGCCAGGATCAACATCGCGACCTTCCATCTCGGGCGCAACAGACCGGGCGGTGACGCGATCGCGCTGGTGGAGGTCGATGGCGGCGTGCCGGCCGATGTTTTGGCCAAGGTGCAGGCGCTGCCGCAGGTGAAGCAGGCCAAGGCGCTGGTGTTCTAAACGCTTGCGCGGGGGGTGCTCGCCAATGGCCGCAGAAGCGTTACTTGCAACCTTAAGTAATTGATTCAGCTACGGTTAACCAAGCGATAAGAGAGTTCGCGTAAATGTGATGGGACATTGTTTCGTCCCGTCCAATCGCGCGCGTCTCGTGCCCCTCCCGGAGATTTCCCAGTGAAACTGAGCAATCTGAGGATCGCCTTCAAACTTGGTTTTTTGGTGAGCATCACCCTGTTTGGCCTTTGCGTCGCAGGCATCCTCGCAGGTTATATGATCCAGCGCGAAATGCTGAACGATCGGGTCGATCAGATTCACGCCATCGTCGAGCTCGCCCGCAATATGGCGATCGGGCTGCAAAAGCAGGTCGATGCCGGGCAAATCACCAAGGAAGCCGCCTTGGCTGAATTCGGCCGGCGCGGCAATTCCATGACCTATGATCATGGCGCCGGCTATTTGTTCGCCACGACCTATGAGGGCATCACGGTGCTGTCGCCCGATCCCAAGCAGATCGGGACCAATCGGATGGATCTGGTGTTCAATGGCCGCAAGATTTCGAGGGAAATATTGGCCGGCGTCAAGGACAAAGGCGAAATCCTGATAACGTATGAATATGTGAAACCCGGCGAAGAAAAGGTGATTCGTAAGATCGGCTATGCCGTCGCGGTCCCTGGCTGGGACATGTATCTCGGCACCGGCGCCTATCTTGACGATATCGATGTCAAGTTGAGGCCGATCATCTGGGGGCTGGCTCTGACCACGCTCATCATCGCCGTGATCTCGGGCGGAATCGCCTGGCTGATCGGCCGCAGCATCAGCAGGCCGCTCGACCAGCTCGGTGCCCGTATGCGCACGCTGGCCGACGGCGAATTGGAGAGCGACATTCCCGGCATCAAACGTGGTGACGAGGTCGGCGCCATGGCCATGGCCGTTCAAATCTTCAAAGACAATGCTGTGAGGATTCGCGGCCTTGAAAAAGTCGAGGCTGAAACGCAAGCCCGCGCCGCCGCCGATCGCCGCGCGGCGATGGAGAATATCGCCAACGACTTCGAGCGCAGCGTCAAGGGCATCGTCTCCACAGTCACGACGGCAGCGGCCGGAATGCAGACGACGGCGCAGTCGATGACCACCACCGCCAGCGACGCCAGCGCGCGCGCGGCGACGGTGGGTGCGGTGGCCGACAGTGCTTCGAACAATGTCGGGACGGTTGCGGCCGCCGCCGAGGAGCTGTCGAGTTCGGTCGCGGAGATTGCCCGCCAGGTGGCGCGATCGAGCGAAATCGCAAGCAAGGCGGTGGGGGACGCCGAGCGCACCAACTCGACCGTTCAGGCCCTTTCGACCGGCGCCGAAAAGATCGGCGAGGTGGTCAAGTTGATCCACTCGATTGCCGCCCAGACCAATTTGCTGGCCTTGAACGCGACGATCGAAGCGGCGCGCGCCGGCGAATCCGGGCGCGGCTTTGCCGTCGTCGCCTCCGAGGTAAAGGCGCTCGCCAATCAGACCGCCAAGGCGACTGAGGAAATCTCGGCGCAGGTCGCCGCCATGCAGGCCTCCACCACCGAGGCGGTTCACTCGATCGGCGGAATCACCGAAACCATCGGCTTGATGAGCGAAATCACCGGCAGCATCGCCACCTCGATCGAGCAACAGGGCGACGCGACCCGAGAGATCGCCCGCAACATTCAATCGGTCGCGACGGGTTCAAGCGAGATCAGCGCTCATATCGGCGGGGTCACGGCGGCTGCGGCCGCCACCGGCACGGCCGCTTCGGATGTGCTTTCCAGCGCCCGCGAACTCGACAGCCAGTCGGGAATGTTGCGTAACGCGGTTGACGGTTTTCTGGTCAAGGTCCGCGCGGCGTAGAGCATGATCCGGAAAAGTGGGAACCGGTTTTCCCTCGCGACAAACGCCAAAGGCGTTTGCGCGGAGATCATGCTCAAACAAAGAGATGAGATCATGATGCGACTCCACCTAATCGCATCATGATTTAGGCTTCTCGCCGCCGGTTTCGCGCGGCACCTTCGACCCGCCTATGGACGTCCGCCGCCGTACTGCCGCCGGCGCGCCTTATGGCGACCTCAATCGAACCCATCTCTTTGTCGCCGCGTCTCATGGGCTGGGGCGGCGCGCTATTCGATGCGGCTAAAGCGCGATGAGATTTGGTCGAATCGTCATCGCGCTTTAATTCTTTGTTGGAGCATGATCTTTTCGGAAAACCGCTTCACACTTTTCCGGATCATGTTCTAGCTAGTTAGAACTCCGATTGTCGCGGATTTACGGGAGCAAAAACATGCATGGTGTGATCAACCGGGCGCTCGTCACGGCGGGTCTTTTTCTTTTCGCCGCGTCCCGGGCCATGGCGGCCGATATAGCGGCAGAGACGGCTGTCGAAGCCGTTACCGTCTATCCCGATGGCGCCAGCGTCACCCGCGCGGTCACGGTCGAATTACCCGGCGGGGATACGACCCTGGTGCTGAAGGATTTTCCGCTGACGCTCGATCCGTCCTCGCTGCGGGTGGAGGGCGAGGCGGGTGCGAGGCTGACCATCGGCGCGATCGACACCAGATCACCCCGCGCGGCGCCACCCGTCGATCTGCCCGAACTCGACCGACGCATTGAGGCCTTGAAGGATGAGCGCGCCAATCTACAAGGCGCCATCGCCGCCGCAACCGCGCGCCGGAAATTCGCCGAGCGCTTTGCCGAAACCTCTCCGGCGGGAATCGGCGAGAAGGGTGAGGCGCGTCCGCTTTCCGACTGGCGCGCCGCCTTCGCGGCGGTCGCAGAGGAGGTGGCAACGACCGACACGGCCATTCGCGAGGCCGAGCGCAAGCAACGCGACATCGACCGCGAAGTGGCACGGTTGGAATCGGAGCGTGCGGTCAAGCCGCCAAGCAAAATCGAGGTGAGAATCGATCTCGCAGCCATAGCTCCAACCAAGGCGACCTTACGTTTGACCTATGCGGTGCGGGGCGCGCGATGGTTGCCGCTCTACGACGCTCGCCTCGACACCGGCGCAAAGGATCGCAAGCCCGCGCTTGAGTTGGTGCGCCGGGCGGAAATCACCCAATCGACTGGAGAGGATTGGTCGAACGTCGCGCTGAGCGTTTCGACCGTCCGCAGCGCGGCCGGGGGGAGAGCCCCCGAGCTCAATCCGCTGATCGCTCAATATCTGTCGGCGGCACGGCCGGTGGCGGACACGACCATCCTGCAGCGAAGTTCGGCCCCATCGCCACCCCGATCGGAAGCCTTGTTCGGCGCGGCGAAGGATAGAATCGATGAGCGGCAAAGCGAGGCCGTCATCAGTCCATTTCAGGTGGTGTTTCGGATTCCGGGACGAGTCGATATCGCAACCGGCGAAGCCGCCAAAAGCCTTCGTATCTCGACGGCCGTCATCGCCCCCGATCTCATTGTGCGCGCCGCTCCCGTGATCGATTCCACCGCCTTTCTCGAAGCCGGCTTCACGCAAGCCGAGGACGCTCCGTTATTGCCGGGCCGTGTCGCGATCTATCGCGATGGGACATTCGTCGGCCGCGATCAAATGCCCGCTGTCGGCAAGCAGGAAAGCGTGCAGCTCGGTTTCGGTGCCGACGACAAAGTCACGGTCGTGCGCTCGGTCGTCAACCGCAGCGAGGGTTCGGCGGGCCTGATCGTCACGACATCGAAGACCGACGAGCGTTCGTTCAAGACGGTCGTTCGCAACGGGCATGATTTTCCGCTTCGGATCGCGATCCAGGATCAATTGCCCATCAGCGAAAACGACGACATTCAGGTTGAAATGCTGCCCGCGACCACGCCGCCGACCACGCTCAACCTGCACGACAAGCGCGGTGTCATGGAATGGGCGTTTGAGGCCCGCCCCAATGAGGTCAAGGAAATCGCTTTCGCGTGGCGCATGCGCTGGCCCAAGGACAAAGGTGTTATCCTGATTCCGGTGCGATGATGATTGTGCCGATGCGGCCGGCCATTTCAGATTCCCGCCGCGAGGGGTTTAGGTGGCCGCGGACGCTTTTCGTGAGGCGATCACGACGCCGCCAAGCACCATCAAATATCCGACGAGATGAAACAGGCGCGGTTCTTCGCCCAACAGAACGATCGCCATGACCGAGCCGAATACAGGAACCAGATGAAAGAACGGCGCGGCGCGGTTCGGCCCGATCATCGCGATGCCGCGGTTGAAAAACGGATAGGCCAGCGTGGAGGGAAAGATCACGACATAGATGAGGGTGGCGATTGTCATCGTATCCAGCTTTATCGTAAAGCCGCTGGTGTATTCCCAGACCGCGAACGGCAGCAGCAGAATCGCACCGCAGCCGGTGGTGAACGCGACCAGCGATAATTGATGCGTCACCGGCCGTTTTAGCATTAGCGCCGAATAGAGGGCGAAAGCCAGCAGTGAGCCGGCAAACATTACGTCGCCTTTGTTGAAGCGGATGCTGGTGAGCGCCGTGAAGTCGCCCCGCAGAATAATCGTCAGCACGCCGATAAGTGAGATGACGATGCCGGTGAGCTGGGCCGAGGTCAGGCGCACGCCGAACAACACCAATGACCATAACGCTACGAACAGCGGTCCGGAGGATTGGATCAGAAGCGCGTTCAGCGCTTGCGTGTACTGCATGGCCCAGTAGGAAACCGCATTGTTGAAGGCAAAGCCGGTCGCCGACAGCAGCACCATCAACGGCAGGCTTGCGCGCAGCGCGGGCCAGTCGTGCTTCAGGTGCGGCCACGCGAATGGCAACAGGATGAGGAATACGCCGGTCCATCTGATGCAGGACAAGGTCAATGGCGGTACATGCCCGGCGACATATCGCGCGAGCACGATATTGCCGGCCCAAAACAGCGCCGTCAGGCTCAAGAGCAGATAGGGCTGATGGTTGAGCCAGCGGATCGGATCGAAAGCCGGCTTTGGGGCTATGCTCATCCCGATGCCGCGGCCGGCTTTCGTGACGCCACGAAGACGCCTGTCAACACCAGGACGAAACCGATGAAATGAAAGGCTTGCGGTTGTTCGTCCAGAAAGGCGATCGCCATCACCGAGCCGAACGCGGGCACGACATGAAAGAACGGCGCGGCGCGGTTGGCGCCGATCATTTGCACGCCGCGATTGAAGCAAAGATAGGCGAGGGTGGAGGGAAAAACCGCCACATAAAACAAGGTCAACAGATTATCGGTGTCGAGCCGCATCATGGGACGCCAAAGCAATTCCAAGATCAGCGGGGGAATGAGGCAGGCGGCACCGCAGCCGAAGGTGAAGGCGACGAACGACAGATCGTGAATGGGCGGGCGTTTGAGCGACATCACCGAATAGAGCCCGAAGATCACAAGCGCCACGGTGAAGATGATGTCGCCTTTATTGAAGGCAATCGCCGCGATCGCGGTCAGATCGCCATGCAACAGGATCACGAGCACGCCGATGAGCGACAACGCGACGCCCGCGGCTTGCGCCAAGGTCAGGCGGATGCCGAGCAGGACCAGCGACCAGCCCGCCACGAATAGCGGGCCGGCGGACTGCAACAGCAGCGTATTCAGCGCCTGGGTGTGCTCCAGCGACCAATATTGCAGGCTGGTGAAGATCGCAATTCCCGTCAGCGACAGCAGGAACATCGTGCCAAGGCCTGAGCGAATGGCTTTCCGGTCGCGCTTAAGGTGCTTCCACGCCAGCGGAAGAATGATCAGAAAGGCAAGTGACCAGCGCAGGAAGGCGAGCGTGATCGGCGGAATGTGCCCCGCCGCAAGGCGGCCGACCACCGCGTTGCCGGCCCAGCACAACGCCGTGATCGAGAGCAGGAGGTAAGGCTGGTTGACGAGCCAGCCGCCGGAGACGCGGGACGTTTGGTCGGAGACGGACATGCGGCTTAAGGCTCGTGATCGCGACGCCGCGGCGCCGGCCCGTGAACGCACCGGGCGGGAGGATCTTGCCCGGCCATCTTAAAGACACGGATTCTGGCGTGGCATCAATGGCGCTTCGCGCATCGCGACCATGCAGTGGTCTGCCATCGTCATTTTGCAACGTTTGCGCCTTGAATGATCGGTGTCCATTTGGTGAGGTCCGATGCGATCAAACGCGCAAAATCGGCGGGCTGCATTTGATCGATCGGATCAAGTCCGGCTTCGTCGAACTTCGCCTTGACCGCAGGCTCAGCCGCGGCCTTGGCAAACTCGTCGCGCAGCCGCTGCACCACCTCGACCGGCGTGCCTTTCGGTGCGCCAAAGCCGAACCAAGTCGTGAGATCGTAGCCTTTCAATCCTCCGGCATCGAGCGTCGGCACATCGGGTAAATGCGGTGAACGCGTCAGGCTCGTCACGCCCAGCGCTTTGAGCTGGCCCGCCTTGATGGGCGCGATCACGGTCGGCAGATTGAAGAAGCCCATGGTGATGTCGCCGCTGATGATTTTGCCGATGCCCTCCACCGAAACCAGATGCGGCACATGCGTGATCTCGACGCTAGTGCCGCCTATACTAGCGATCGATGCAAACAAGACGCCGCCCAGATGATGCGAGGTGCCGACGCCGCCGGAGGCATAGGTGAGCTGACCCGGCGCCGCTTTGGCCGCGGCGGCCACTTCCAGCGGCGTGTTCGCCGGATTGGACGGATGGACGGTCATGACGTTGGAGACCGCGGCGATCGGCGTGATCGGGACGATCTTCTCGGGGTCGTAAGGCAACGTCTTATAGAGGCTCAGATTGAAGACATGCGTGCCTTGCGTGATCATCGCCAGCCTCGTGCCGTCCGGCGTCGCGTTTTCGACCTCTGCCATGGCGGCACCGCCGCCCGCGCCGGGTTTGAGTTCGACTGTCACTTTCTGGCCGATATTTTTTGACATTGCTTCCGCCACGACGGTTGCGATCAGATCGGCGGTGGTGCCTTTGCCGAAGGGGACGACGATGGCGATGGGACCTTCCAGATAGGGCGCGGCATGGAGAAGGGAGCCCCATAGGCACACAAGCAGGCTGCCGAAAGCGATGATGCGCATGAAGCAATGATCCCTTGGTGTGGCGGTTCAGAAATCCGCATCATTGCAGCCCGCGAACCAAAGCCACCCTAGATCATGATGCGATTAGGTGGAATCGCATCATGATCTCATTTCTTTTGTTTGCGCATGATCCCCCGGGGGCAGGCCGAGGAAAGATGGCAAGATGGAGGCGGTTGCGGCCACCTCGGCCATGCGCCCCATTAGGGCCACAAACAAGTGGGCCCTGCCTCCCAAGGGCGGCATATTTTCGGGGGATATCAATGGGTTGATTGTAGCTCGGGCGTCGCCAAAGGCGCCTTCTTGCTTGCGTCGATAGCCCGCATCCTTTATCCGGTTGGGTGTCGCGCATGCGACCAGCATCGGCGCGCCCTCGGATGTCGATCCCCGAGGGTGAGGGCCGGTTTTTCGAACATCACGCCTGCACCAAGAGAGTGGCAGAGGGGATAGCTGCGAATGGGGAATGTCGTCGTCGTCGGCGCCCAATGGGGTGACGAAGGGAAGGGCAAGATCGTCGATTGGTTGTCGGAGCAGGCCGATATCGTCGTGCGCTTCCAGGGGGGCCATAATGCGGGCCATACCCTCGTCATCAACGGCGAGACTTACAAGCTGGCGCTGCTGCCGTCCGGCGTTTTACGGCCGTCGAAATTGGCGGTGATCGGCAACGGCGTGGTGTTCGATCCGCAGGCGTTCCTCGATGAGTTGACGAAACTGCGCGGACAAGGCGTCGCGGTCGGCCCCGACAATCTCCGCGTCGCTGAAAACGTGACATTGATCCTGCCGCTGCATCGCGAACTCGACGCGCTCCGGGAATCCTCCAATGCCGGCACCGCGATCGGCACCACGCGCCGCGGCATCGGCCCGGCCTATGAAGACAAGGTCGGCCGCCGCGCGATCCGCCTGATGGATCTGGCCGATCTCGATACGCTGCCGCACAAGATCGATCGCCTGCTCGCGCATCACAACGCGCTTCGCCGCGGACTTGATCTGCAGGAAATCGACGGCAAGCAGATTTTGCGGGAATTGACGACGTTGGCGCCGCAGCTTTTGCCTTACGCGGAGACGGTGTGGCGGTTGCTCGATCTCAAGCGGCGCGAAGGCAAGCGCATTTTGTTCGAGGGCGCCCAGGGCGCGTTGCTCGACGTCGATCACGGCACCTATCCTTACGTGACATCTTCCAACACGGTGGCCGCCCAGGCCGCCACCGGCACCGGCATGGGTCCCGGCGCGGTCGGCTATGTTCTTGGAATCTGCAAGGCCTATACGACGCGGGTCGGTCAGGGACCATTTCCGACCGAATTGCACGACGAGATCGGTGAGGAAATCGGTCGCCGCGGCAAGGAATTTGGCGTCAACACCGGGCGCAAGCGCCGCTGCGGCTGGTTCGACGCGGCCTTGGTGCGCCAGACCGTGCGGACTTGCGGCATCAACGGCCTGGCATTGACCAAGCTCGATATTCTCGACGGATTCGACAGTATCAAGGTTTGCACGGGCTACCGTCTGGACGGCAGGGAAATCGATCATTTGCCGGCCGGCGAGGGTGCTCAGGCCAGGGTGACCCCGGTGTATGAGACGATCGAGGGTTGGAAGGAACCCACCGCCAACGCCCGCTCCTGGGCGGATTTGCCGGCGCAGGCCGTCAAATATGCTCGCCGAGTCGAAGAATTGGTGGGTTGTCCGATTGCCTTGCTTTCCACAAGCCCTGAACGCGAGGATACTATCCTGGTGCAGAATCCATTCGAGGCTTAACGAGAATTACCGCGAGACCAGAATTGTTGAGTCGAAATGGCTGATTACTACCCGCTGATTGCCCGCGCCATCGCCGGACTGGACCCCAGTGCTCCCGGCGAAAGCCGTCGCGCGCTTTATGAGCGGGCGCGTGCTGCGCTGATCGCGCAACTTCGCAGCGTCGAGCCGCCGTTAAGCGAATCCGAAATCACCCGCGAGCGGCTGTCGCTTGAAGAGGCGGTGCGCAAGGTCGAATCCGAGGCCGCCCAGCGGGCCCGTGACGCCTCGCGTTCGGCGGATGCGCTGCGCCCCGGTTCGCGCTCCGGCGCTGCCTTGCGCGCCAATGCCCGCCCGCCCGCGTGGCAGGCCGAGCCGCCGCCCTCGGCCCAACCGCCATCGCGTCCGCCCCGGCCGCCGTCACCGCCGCAACGCAATGAGCGCCCTGCCTTGGGGCAGGACGACGACCATGATCAGCGGCAGGCGCAAAGCCCTCGTTCCGAGGCGTCGCGTCAGCCGCAGGTTCCCATGCAGGATCCGTCGCTGCCGCCGACGCGCGAGAGGATCGTCAGTCCCCGACGAAGTCCCGACCCCGCGGCGCAGGCGCCCGGGGTGCGGGGATTTCGCGATATTACGGCCGATGCCGACGATCTGGGCCGCGCCGCGGCGCAAGCCAATCGGGCGGCGCGCAGAACCTACGCCAATGTGCCGTCGCCTTCGCCGGAGTTCGACCGGCTCGAGCCGGTGATGGAAGATCGCGGCGCCGATTCCGGCCCGCCATATTCGTATGACGAGTCGATGGAGGAGGCCGAGCGCTATGCGCCGTCTCCGATCGCGCCGCGTCCGCGCCTGACGCAGGAGCGCAACCGCGAGCCAAAACAGAGCCGTCGAGGGGGAGTGGCATTCCCGTTCAAGAGCGCGATCGCCGTCGGTGTCGTCCTGATCCTGGTCGGTGCGGGGATTCTGGCGCGCCAGACGATCGTCAGCACGGTGAGCGGCTTCTTCAAAGCCTCGCCGAGCGTCGTCGAGGCGCCGAGGGATACGGGTGCGCCGGCCGCAAGACCGAAAATTCCTGATCGCGTCGGACAACCCTCATCGACCGAACAGCTTGCTCCGGTGGCGCAGCGTGTCGTGCTGTATGATGAGGATCCTGCCGATCCCAAAGGCAAGCAATATATCGGTTCGGTGATCTGGCGCACCGAGCCGATCAAGGCCTCGGGCAATCAGAAAGCGGATATCGCGGTGCGCGCGGACATCGAAATTCCCGACCGCAAGTTCAAGATGACGATGTCTTTCCGCCGCAATACGGATTCTTCCCTGCCGGCGAGCCATACCGCCGAGCTTACTTTTATTCTGCCGCAGGATTTCTCCGGCGGCGGCGTCAGCAATGTGCCGGGCATCCTGATGAAATCCAACGAGCAGGCGCGCGGCACGCCGCTGGCCGGTCTTGCGGTCAAGGTCACCGATGGCTTCTTCCTCGTAGGCCTGTCGAACGTCGATACCGACCGCTCACGCAATTTGCAGTTGTTGAAGGAGCGCTCGTGGTTTGACGTGCCGCTGGTCTATGTCAACCAGCGCCGCGCCATTATTGCCATCGAGAAGGGCGCGCCCGGTGAGCGCGCCTTCAATGACGCCTTCGCGGCCTGGGGCGAGTAGCGGACCGCGATCAAGGACGCAAAACCGGTCGGCTGCCACGAACCCCGGCGGACGTCTTCAACCGCGACCGCGTGACGCAACTTGCGTCGCGGTGGAGCGTTACCATTTCTGAGCCATGTCGAACCAGGACATCTTTGCAGCCGGATATCCGCGTGGCGAGCGGAACACGAGGAAAGCATCGGGGCGCGCGCGCCCCCGCCCGCCCATCATCGATCAAGAGGGCCGCGAGATTCCGGACGAGGCGCTGCGCGAGGGCTTTGGGCGTTTTCGGTTCGATTTTGCTCGTTCCACCGTCAATCCGTTCGGCGATCTGACGCGTGAACAACGCCTGGCGCGCTTCGAGGCGCTCGCCAGGCTTTTGGACATCGCCTTCGTCCTGCCGGGCACAAAAATCCGCTACGGGGTCGACGGCATTGTTCGCCTGGTTCCCGTTGTGGGCGATGTTCTGGCCA
>DATGJS010000311.1:0-31370 GCA_035295025.1 Bradyrhizobium sp. | reverse complement strand
ATGCCGGGTGAAACCGGTGCGACCGTGGTGACTTTGCTCGTGTGCTTTTTCACTTTCGCACATGAGGCTGCGGGCGCATTGGTGCGCCCGGCATTCCCCACGCCCTCTTTGGGCGGACGATACACCATCACTCGGGCGCCTTCGCGCCGCGGGAAGGCGGCGGCGTGTCCGGCGGCAAAAGCTACGCCTCTACCCATATCGGACAACAATCTCGCTGGCTCGCGCCACATACCTGCGCTAGTCTTTCGACTAACCGGCTTAAAATAAAGACCGGACGCCAAGCAAAAACACAACAAGCAGGGAGAGTGACGTGCGGTTTCAGGGCAGAGCGGCGTTATTAATCGCGTTGGTCGTGGGCGGATTGTTTGCAAGCCTGCCGGCGCGCGCGCAGGAAAAGATCACGGTCTGGTGGAGCAAGGGTTTTTATAAATCCGAAGACGACGCGCTGATCGCCGCGATCAAGAAATTCGAAGACAAGACCGGAATCAAGGTCGAGCTGTCGCAATATGCGCTCCAGGACATGATTCCGAAGACGGTGGCGGCGTTGGATTCCGGCACCGTGCCGGATGTCGCCTTCTCCGATTCCTACGACGTGCAGGCGCAAGGCAAATGGGCGTTCGAAGGCAAGCTCGAAGACCTCTCGGATATTATGCTGCCGATGAAGGCAGCGTTCGCGCCGAACACGCTGGAAACCACTTACCTCTACAACGATCAGACCAAGAAGCGCGCTTATTACGGCTTTCCGCTGAAGCAACAGAGCATGCATGTGCAGATCTGGGGCGACATGCTGGAACAGGCCGGCTTCAAGCCGAGCGACATCCCGACCCAATGGGCAGCTTACTGGTCGTTCTGGTGCGACAAGGTGCAGCCGGCGATCCGCAAAGCCACCGGCCAACGCATTTACGGCATCGGCCAGCCGATGGGCGTGGAATCCACCGACAGCCTGCAATCCTTCTACACCTTCATGGACGCCTATAACGTCAAGCTCGTCGATGACGACGGCAAGCTCCTGGTCGATGACCCCAAGGTGCGCGAGGGCCTGATCCACGCGCTGAAGGATTACACCGACACCTACCTCAAGGGCTGTACGCCGCCCTCCTCCACGACCTGGAAGGACCCGGACAACAACGTCGCCTTCCACAACCACACGACTGTGATGACGCACAATTTCACGATCTCGATCGCGGCAAAGTGGTTTGAGGATTCCACCAATCCGGCACTGACGCCGGAACAGCGCGCCGCGGGCAAGAAGGCGTATGAGGAAACCATCATCACCGCCTCTTTCCCCAACAAGCCGGACGGCATGCCGCTCAAATACCGTTCCGACGTCAAGACCGGCGCGATCTTCACCGCCGCCAAGCACAAGGCGGAAGGCAAGCAGTTCATCGCGTTCCTTTTGCAGGAAGAAAACGTGCGGCCCTATATCGAAGGCGCGCTCGGCCGCTGGTTTCCGGTGACCTCGGCGAGCCAGCAGAGCCCGTTTTGGCAGGCGGATCGCCATCGCAAGGCGGTCTATAATCAGTTTATCGGCGGCACGATGCCGTTCGATTTCACCAAGAATTACAAATTCACCGTCCTCAACAATGAGAATGTGTGGGCGAAGGCGATGAACCGCGTGGTCAGCGAGAAGGTGCCGGTCGAGAAAGCGGTCGATGAATTGATCGCGCGCATCAAGGAGGTCGCGGGGTAGACAACCCGTCATTGCGAGCGCAAGCGAAGCAATCCATTGCGCCGATACAACAGCCTGGATTGCTTCGTCGCTAGCGCTCCTCGCAATGACGAAACCGCAGTGCGCCGACATCTCCCCGCAAGCGGGGAGATGAAGACCAATATCCAAGAGTAACGCATATGGCAATCACGCTTTCCGCATCCGACCACGCGCTCTCACGCCCGCCGCGCGCGCCGCGTCTATCGACGCCGCAAGTGTTGGGCATCGCGATGATCGCACCTTATCTCCTGGTATTCGCCGCCTTTGTGGTCTACCCCGTCGGTTACGGCTTTTATCTCGCGCGCCAACCCTCGAACTATGTCGCACTGTTCCACGATCCGATCTTTGCGCGCGCCGCCGTCAACACGCTGATCTTTCTTGTGATCGGCATCAATTTGAAAATGCTGGTGGCGCTGTTTCTCTCCGGCTTCTTCGTGCAATCGCGAAGCTGGATCAAATGGCTTTCCGTGATCTTCATCCTGCCCTGGGCGGTGCCTTCGATCCCGACCATCCTTTCGGTGCGCTTCATGCTCAATCCCGAATGGGGCATGGTGAATCAGTTGATCTTCAAATTCACCGGCGAGGACGGGCCGAACTGGCTGAACGATCCCGCCGTGGCGCTTTCGATGGCGATCGGCGTGCATATCTGGAAGTCACTGCCGTTCTGGACGCTGATCCTGATGACCGGCCGTCTGGCGATCTCGCAGGATCTGTTCGAGGCCGCCGATGTCGATGGCGCGAGCTGGTGGCAGAAATTCCGTTTCATCACCTGGCCTTCGATGCAAGCGCTGTATCTGACCTGCACGCTGCTCTCGATGATCTGGACGCTCGGGGACTTCAACAGCGTGTATCTGTTGACCGGCGGCGGCCCGGCCGACCTCACCCATGTGCTTTCGACACTCGGCATCCGATATTTGCGGCTCGATCAGCTCGATCTCGCGATGGCCTCGATCGTCTGCGCGATGCCGCTGGTGCTGCCGCTGGTTTATTTCATGATGAAACGGTTGTCGCGATGAAACTCCCGACTTGGCGCGAAACCATAACCGAAGCCCGGCTCTTGCTGATCGGCGTTCCCGTGCTGATCTGGACCATGATTCCGATCTACCACATGTTCGTGTTCGCGATCTCGCCGAAGGAAGACGCCTTCTCCGGCCAATTATGGCCGGCGCATCCGACGCTGCGCAATTTCGAAATCGTGTTTCATCAGCAGCATTATTTCCTGCGGGATTTCTGGGTGCAGTTTGCGAATTCGGCGCTGATCGCCGCGTCCGTCGGCGCGCTGACATTGGCGATTGCGACCGCGGCGGCGTTTTCGATTTCGCGGCTGCGCGTGCCGGGCGGGCGCATCGTGCTCAACCTCGCGCTGTTCACGTACTTCATCCCGGCGGCGTTTCTCGCCGTTCCGATGTACCGCACCATGGGCAATTACGGCCTGCTCAACACCCATTGGGCGCTGATTTTGGCGATGGTGACCATCGCCTCCCCTTACGCGATTTGGGTATTGAAGCAGGCTTCGGACAAATTGCCGGTCGAACTTGACGAAGCCGCGGTCATGGACGGCGCGACCGGGTTACAGATTTTCCGCCTGGTCTATGTGCCGCTGATGATGCCGTCCTTGGTTGCGATCGGCACCTATGCGGTGTTGCTCGCCTGGAACGAATATCTCTACGCCTTTCTTTTGCTCTCGAACGATCGCGACATCACCCTTCCCGTCGCGCTCGGCAATTTCCTTTCCGCCGACGATTCGCCGTGGGAGCTCCTGATGACGACCGGCTTCATCTACGCGCTGCCGCCGGCCGCGATTTATTACGCCTTCCGCCGTTATATGGTCGGCGGGCTCACCGCAGGTGCGGTGAAGTCGTGATCCCTTTTCTCGTCATTGCGAGCCAACGGGTCCGCGCGAGGCGCGGCCCGAAGCAATCCAGAACCACGCACACGGCGCTGGATTGCTTCGGAGCTCACGCTCCTCGCAATGACGATCTACAGCGGCGCGGCGCTCTTGCCGCGCGCGTCCGCGATTTTCGCGGCAAGCGAGGCCACGACGATCACGAGCGCGATCAGCGCGACCGCAAGTGTACAGATCGCGTTGATTTCCGGTTTTACGCCGAGCCGAACTTCCGAATAGATGCGGATCGGCAGCGTCGCCGAACCGGGGCCGGTGGTGAAGCTCGCGATCACGAGATCGTCGAGCGAGAGCGTAAAGGCGAGCATCCATCCTGCCATCACGGATGGCAGAATAAGCGGCAACGTCACCGAGAGGAAGGCGTGAAGAGAATCACAGCCGAGATCCATCGCGGCTTCTTCCAGGCTTTTGTCGATTGCGACAAGGCGCGCCTGCACCACCACGCTGACGAAACACATCGTGAGCGTGGTGTGGGCAATGACGACGGTCCAGAAACCGCGCTCGGCGTTGAATGCAACGAAAAGAAGGAGCAGCGAGAGCCCGGTGATCACTTCGGGCATCACCAACGGCGCATAGAGCATGCCGGAAAACAGCGTCCGTCCTTTGAATCCTGCGCCGCGCGACAGCGCCACGGCCGCGAGCGTTCCTAGCAAAGTCGCCAACGTCGCCGAGGTCGCGCCCACACGCAGGCTCATCCAGGCGGCGTCCAACATGGCTTGATCGTTGAAAAATTCACTGTACCAGCGCAACGACCAGCCGCCCCACACCGTCACCAGCCGCGAGGCGTTGAAGGAATAGATGATGAGGATCGCGATCGGCAGATAGAGAAAGGCGAGGCCGAGCGCGAGCGCGGTGACGTTGAAGCGCGAGAGCCTGTTGGCGGTGATCGCCATCACGCGCGCTCCAACTGCCGCCGCTGCAGGCGATCGTACAGCAAAAGCGGCGCAAGCAGGAGCAGCAGAAGCACGATCGCGGTCGCGGACGCCACCGGCCAATCCTTGTTGGTGAAAAATTCAAGCCACAGGGTCTGGCCGATCATCAGCGCGTTCGACCCCGCGAGCAGATCAGGAATGACGAATTCACCGACGATCGGAATGAAGCAGAGCAGCGCGCCGGCGCCGACACCCGGCAATGACAACGGGAATGTCACCAGCCAAAAAGCGCGGCAAGGCGAGGCGCCGAGATCACCGGCCGCCTCCAACAGCGACGGATCCATTTTGGATAATGTCGCAAACAGCGGCAGAATCATGAACGGCAAATAGGAATACACGATGCCGAGATACATCGCCCCATCGGTGGACAACCAAACCACCGGCGTTGAGACCAGATGCAGCGCGAGCAAAATTTGATTGAGCAGGCCGTCATGCTGCAAAATATTGATCCAGGCATAGATGCGGATCAGAAAGGAGGTCCAGAACGGAACGATCACCAGCATCATCGCAACGCCCTGCCAGCGCGGCGGCAAACGCGCCATGCCATAGGCGATGGGATAGCCGATCGAAAGCAGGATTGCGGTGGAGAGCGCGGCAACCAGCAGACTGCGCAGATAGGACAATACATAAAGGTCGTCCGACATCAGGAGCCTGAAATTGTCGAACGAGAGCGCGTCAACGGCCGCTTTGAGCACTCCCCATCCGCCGCTCACATCGAACACCGGCGTATAGGGCGGCTGCGCGATCGCGGTTTGCGACAGGCTGATCTTCAGGACAAAGAGAAACGGGACCAGAAAAAACAACCCCATCCACAGATATGGCACGATCGCCGCAAGGCGTGCCGGGCGGGTAAAGAGGAGGGAAGAACTCATTGTTCGAGCACCATGCAGTCCTCGGGCGAAAACCAAGCCACCACGCGCTGGCTTTTGCTATAGGCATCGAGATCAAGCCGCGCGGTGTTGGCCATCACCGAACGCAGAACCGCGCCGGTATCGAGCCGGACCTTGTAGCCCGTGATGCCGCCGAGATAGCCGACCTCGATCACCACGCCTTCGAGCCGGTTGATCGCCGTTCCATCGTCGACGGCCGGCGGACGGCGCGACAGCTTGACTTTTTCCGGGCGGATCGCGACGCAAAGGTTGGCTTTGGCAAGTTTTTCGCGCGGTGCGGCGGCATAGATCGTTCCGGCATCGCGCGTCGCAATCGCAAGTCGCGGCGCGGCTGTCGGATGGCCGGTCTCGCCGGCGTCAACCTTGCCCTCGAACAGATTGATGTCGCCGACGAATTCGGCGATCCAGCGCGAGCGTGGCGCCTCATAAAGCTCTCGCGGCGCGGCCACCTGTTCGAGGCTGCCGGCATCCATGACGCCGATCCGCGTCGCCAGCGCCATCGCTTCTTCCTGATCGTGGGTGACGATGATGAAAGTGAGGCCGAGACGACGCTGCAAGTCCATCAATTCCGCTTGCGTGTTCTCGCGCAATTTCTTGTCGAGCGCGGCCAACGGTTCGTCCAGCAGCAGCAATCGCGGACGGCGCGCCAGCGCGCGCGCGAGCGCCACGCGCTGCCTTTGACCGCCGGAAAGCTGATCGGGCTTGCGCTTCTCCAGACCATCGAGCTTGACGAGCGCGACCATTTCGGCGACCCGCGCGTCGATTTGCGCTTGCGGCATGTCGGCGCGTTTCAATCCGAATGCGACATTGTCGCGCACGCTCAAATGAGGAAACAGCGCGTAGCTTTGAAACATCATGTTGACGGGGCGCTGATGCGGCGGGACGCGCGTGATATCCTTGCCGTCGAGCAAAATACGGCCCTCGTCCGGCGTTTCGAAACCGGCCAGCATTCGCAACAACGTGGTTTTGCCGCAACCGCTGGGGCCCAGCAGCGCGAAAAACTCCCCGGCGCGGATGTCGAGCGAAAACGAGTCAACGGCTCGAAACCCGCCGAACTTTTTCACCACCGAATCGATACGCAAGAGCGGCTGGCCCGCCGCGGCGCGCGATTGGGATATCGAAACCGCCTCACCCACGGCCGTTGCAAGATCGTCGTTCATGATTCCAGCCTGCCCATCCCACCGCAAGCTAACGGCGGATCGATCGCGGCTCAAGGGAGGAGAGATTCGCGCGCCATGAACGCCGCCAGCCGCTCGCGCTCGGCGGGCCCCACGGTCAGGCCCAGCTTGGAGCGCCGCCAGAGAATGTCGTCCGGGAAGCGCGCCCATTCCCTCGTCATCAAATATCGCACCTCCGCTTCGCTCAGCTCCGGTCCAAAGCCCGCCCCGAGATCGGCGGCCTCCTTGGCATCGCCCAATATTTGATGAAGCCGCGAGCCATAGGCCGAAACCAGCCGGAGGGCCTGATCTTCGCTCAGGAATTTCCAGCGTTCGCGCGCGCGGTCCACTTCCGCCTCAAATCGCTCGGGCGGGAAATCGCCGCCCGGCAAAGCAGCCCGCGCGGTCCAGGGCGGCGACATCGGATAAAACGGCAAAAGGCGCGAGACGGCGCGCTCGGCGCGCAGCCGCGCCGTCGTCGCATCACCCCCGAAAACCGTCAGGAGCGGCGCCTGGCGCCGGCGCGCGTCGAACATCACCGTTCCCTCACGCGCGAACCGCCGGCCGGGGTGGCCCGCGACCAGATTGACGCTGGCAACCGAGCGGATGACGTCGGAGGTATCGATCCGCTCACGAAAATACCGGTTAGCGGCATCGCAGAGATCGGCCACCTCGTCGGCGGCCATCGACACCGCCGCCGGGTCTCCCTTGAACACCCGCGCGACACTCCCGATCATGGTAAAGTCGCGCTGATAGGGGCTTGCGAAAATCAGCCGCCGGTCACGGTTCTGAAAGACGTAGACGTTGTCGGTCTCAAACAATCGCCTGACGATGATGTGCCCTGTTTTGACGGCGGTCGCGCGCGGCGGCGATGTGCGCAGCACGGTCTCGGCGACGCTGGCGGCGAAAGCACCCGCCGCGTTCGCCAGCGACCTTGCGGTGATCAGCCGGCGATGGCCGCGATCGATCACGGCAAGGCGCCAGATATCGAGCCGGTCGGCGCGAACGCAGCGGGCGCCGGTACGGATCACCGCGCCCCGTTCCGCCGCATCGATAGCGCTCGCGATCACCAGCCGCGAATCGTCCGCCAGAGCATCGCCATAGTCAAAGGCGATGCCAAACGGACGCTGCAAAGCATCGCCGATCGGGTGATGGGTGATGTCGATGGCGGCCGAGGGTGGCAGGCTTGGCGAGGGCGCCAGCCGGTCATAGACGAGAAGCCCGAGCCGCAGCAGCCATGGCGGGCGCTCATCGGCATGCGCGGGGATGACAAATCGGCTTGGCCGCACCAGATGCGGCGCGATCCGAATCCAGACGTCGCGCTCGGCCAATGCGGCGCGCAGGCGCCGAAGGGACCTTCGTTCGAGTACCGCAAGATCGCCCTGGATCAATCCTGCGGCAGCGCCGGAAGCGGCGGCGCCGAGATCTCCCTGCTCGATCAGAATGACCCGCAAACCGCGCCCGGCAGCATCCCGCGCGATGCTGACGCCGTTGAGACCGCCGCCGATGATCGCAAGATCATAGTCCGCCATGCCCCTTTATAGCATAGCGAATGTCACACTAACCGGTCTTGCGCGCCGCCTCGACCGCATCGCCGGCGCGGCCGACCAGCGCATCATATTGGTCGATCGGCAACGGCTTGCCGATGAAATAGCCTTGCACGGCGTCGCAGCCTTGTTCGGCCAGGAAACCAAGCTGTTCCTGGGTTTCCACGCCTTCGGCCACGATCGACATTTCCAGGCCATGACCGAGGCCGATGACGGCGCGAACGATCGCCGCCGATTGCGGATTGCGGCCGAGATTCATGACGAAGGCGCGGTCAATCTTGATCTTGTCGAAGGGGAACGCCTGCAAATAACTCAACGACGAGTAACCGCTGCCGAAATCGTCCATCGAGATACGCACGCCAAGGCCTTTCAACCGGCGCAACAACGCCAAGCCGCGATCGAAATCCTCGATCAGCACGCCTTCGGTGATTTCGAGCTCGAGCCGCCCGGGCGCCAAGCCGGTTTCGAGCAAAATCGAATGCACCAGGCTGACGACGTCGCCGTGCACAAATTGCGCCGGCGACAGGTTCACCGCGACCTGAAGCGGCATCGGCCAGGAGGCGGCTTCGCGGCAGGCTTCGCGGAGAATCCATTGGCCCATTTCGAAGATCAGACCGCTCTCCTCGGCCAGCGGGATAAAATCGGAGGGCGGCACAAAACCGCGCGTCGGATGCCGCCAGCGCGCCAGCGCCTCGAAGCCGATCACCTCGCTATTGCCAACCACCTGACGCGACAAGGCTTGCGGCTGATAATACAGCGAGATTTCGCCGTTCCGGACGGCGTTTGAAAGATCCTGGTGCAGCACGCGCCGATCCCGAATCTGCTGATCCATCTCGGGCTCGTAGATGCTGATCGTGCCACGCGATTTCGCTTTCGCGCGCGACAGCGCAAAGCCCGCATTGGCGAGCAATGAGGCAGCCTCCGCGCCATTATGCGGAAAGATCGAAATGCCGGTGGTGATGCCGGTGCGAACCGATTTGCCGTCGATCACAAACTCCTTGGCCATCATTTCAGCGAGCTGTTCGGCCAGAAGCATCCCGGCGATCGGCTGCTTGCCGTCGATGATCAATCCGAATTCGTCGCCGGAGAGCCGCGCCACCACGCCACCTTGCGCGGATGCTTGCAGCCTTTGCGCCACTTCGATCAGCAATTTGTCGCCGGTGGCATGGCCGAACACGTCGTTGATTTCGTTCAAGCCGTCGAGATCGATCGATAGAACGGCGAATTCCTCACCCGTCTCCTCACATGCTTCAATCATCTGCGTGAGCGCCTGCAGGAAAGCCGCGCGGTTCGGCAGATCGGTCAGGCCGTCATGATAGGCCATGTGCGCCATGCGCGATTCGGTCTGGCGGCGATCGGTGACATCTTCGTGGGTCTTGATCAAATATTGCGGCTCGCCGGCCTCGTCGAGCACCGTCACCCGGCGCGTCAAAAACAGGCGAAGACCGTTTTTAGTGCTGATCGGATGCTCTTCGGTAATCGGCTTGCGCTTTTTGATCGCCGCCTCATCGCGGGCGATGATGAGCTTGGCTTCGCGTGTGTTGAAGATTTCCGCCGACGTCAGCCCTGAGACCTCTTCGCGGCTACGATTGAGAATCGCTTCCGCGCTGCGGTTGGCGAGAAGATAGCGGCGGTCGCGAACCTGCTCGACGGTCAGCGAGACCGGAATGTTGTCGACCACGAGTTCAAGGAATTTTTTGGTATTTTCCAATTCGTGGGACAGTGATTTGTGGTCGGTGATGTCGTCAAACAACGCAATCAGGAATTCCGGCTCGTTCCTGTCGTTGCGGGCGATGACGCGGTTGCTCGCGATAATGCGCTTCTGCAAACCGCGCTCGACAACGAATTCATTTCGGAATTGACCTTCAGCCGTACCAAGCGCGGCACGATCGGCCGCCTCGACATTGGCCGCCGTATCGGGCGGAAAGACTTCGTCGGCACGCTTGCCGACAATGAAATCGCGGGAAACGTGCGAAAATCGTTCGAAGGCGCGGTTGGCAAAAATATAGCGGCCATCCTCGATGTTCTTGGCGGCCACGCATACCGGAATATTTTCGATCACGGATTCGAGAAACTGCTTGGTGGAAGCAAGCTGCCGCGAAAGCGTCCGCTGCTCGCTGCAGTCCTCATGCGTTGCCAACGATCCGCCATTCGGCAACTGGAAATATCGGACATGGATCGAGCGGCCACCCGGCAACTCGGTAATGAAACCCTCGGGCTCGCTGGCCTTTGCGAAGAAATCCTCGGCGCTGACATTGAGCATGCCGCGCGCGATGCGCAGATTGATCAGCTTGTGGCCTTCCATATTCGGCGTCACGTCCGAGCGTGAAAGGCCATAAATATCCAGGTAACGGTCGTTGACGAAAACGATCTGTTGCTGGGGATTGGTGATCACGACGCCCTGATTGAGATTATTCAAGGCCGAGCTTACGAAGGCGTTTCTGCGCAATTGCGACCGCTCGGCGCTGCGCAACGCCGACAGCACCCACACCGCGACGGAAACGAGAAAGCCACAAATGACGACGCCGCCAAGAACCACGCCCCAAACCCACTGATCGGAGGTGCTGGAAAATGAGATCTGGCCGGAATCATTGACCGCGGCGCAGGCGGCCCCGAAAGGGGCGGCGATGGCGAGAAGGCATGCCGCGACCGTTGCCGCAATCACGATCCTGCCACCTGTATGCCGGTTCTCGTCGATCATCGCTCACCCGCGGGAATTATGCCGGCGAGTGTCTGGCTTCGCGGGTTTGGATCAGGTAAACGCGTACCCTGGGAGCCGCCGATTGCCGCTGGAAATACCGGCAATTGCCGAGACATGATTAATAAAATCTTGATGATCGGGTTTGGCCAAGTTTCAAAATGAATCCAATGTGTTGTGCAAACAAAAGAAGCACGATCGCAACCCTAGGCCGGAGCCGGCGGGCATCGTTGATATATCCGCCCAACGACGCCAGCCTTGAGCGCCGAATCACATAACGGAATCCGGATCAGAATTTTCGAATGGACAAGGTCGAGTGTGTCGTCATCGGTGCGGGAGTCATCGGTCTTGCCGTCGCCCGGCGGCTGGCACAACGCGGCCGCGAGGTCATCGTCCTGGAAGCGGCCGAGGGAATTGGCACCGTCACCTCCTCGCGCAACAGCGAGGTGATCCATGCCGGCATCTATTATCGATCGGGCAGCCTGATGGCGCGGATGTGCGTCAGCGGCAGACAGGCGCTCTATCGGTATTGCCGCGACCAAGGCATTGCGCATCGTCATTGCGGCAAGCTGATCGTGGCTACCACGCCGCAGGAAACTGAAAGGTTGCAATCGATCAAGGCGCATGCCGAAGCCAACGGTGTGAGCGATTTAAAGACCCTGACAGGTGAGGCCGCCCGCGCCTTGGAACCGGCGCTCCATTGCGAGGCGGCGCTGCTTTCGCCCTCCACCGGCATCATCGACAGCCACGCCTATATGCTGGCCTTGCGAGGCAATGCCGAAGACGCCGGCGCGGCGTTTGCGTTTCATACCCCCTTATTGGGCGCGCGCGTGCGCGGCGGCCGCATCGAACTTGACGCCGGCGGCGACGCACCGATGTCGCTGGAATGCCGCCTTTTGATCAACGCCGCCGGGCTCGGCGCGCCAACGGTTGCGCGCCACATCGACGGCATGCCGGTCGAGCTGATTCCGCCGGCCTATCTCGCCAAAGGAAATTATTTTAGCTGTTCCGCGCGGGCGCCGTTTTCGCGTTTGATTTATCCCGTGCCCGAACCCGGCGGCCTCGGCGTGCATCTCACCCTCGACATGGCAGGCCAGGCGCGCTTCGGCCCCGATGTGGAGTGGGTTGACCATATCGATTATGCCGTCGACCCGGTTCGGGCGGAGCGCTTCTATCCGGCGATCCGCCGCTATTGGCCGGCGCTGCCGGATGGCGCGCTGATGCCGAGCTATTCGGGCATGCGTCCCAAGATCGTGCCGCCGGCGGTCGCGGTGCAGGATTTCCTGATCCAGGGACCGAAGGATCACGGCATCGACGGGCTGATTAATCTGTTTGGAATTGAATCGCCCGGCCTGACCTCCTCGCTTGCGATCGCCGATTATGTCGGGGAACTGGCGGAAGCATAAGCTCGCTTGATCCGCAATCGGCCGGGCGCGGGCGCCATCGGTGATGCGGAAATTCACGGCGCTAAACCGGTCAATGCGGCGGCAGGCGCCCGTTCTAACGGGGTTAATGCAACGTATCGTGGGCGGGGTGTTTCAACCGCTCGATTGCGTCCTTGACCATCAACTTCCGGCGCTTGAGTTCGACAATTTGCAGATCATCCGTTGAAAGGTGCACCAAAGCTTCGTGCAATTCGTTTTCCAGAACCTTGTGTTTCCGTTCAAGTTCAACGAGATGTGCTTGAATTGCCATTCGAAACCTCCTCGGCTGGATAAGACCTTAAGATTCGATCCGGAGGCTAAAGTTTACACCAAGGCGGGAATCTGTCGATGGCTATCAAAAAGGCGACCCTCATATTTCGGTGGTAAGTGTAATAGATCGTGAGAGGGAACCGCGATAAGCTTCGAAAGCGGGTGGTTACCATTCCGTTGCTTGCGGAGGGGTCCGCCAGGGAGGATATTGATTGCTCGGCTTGCCGGAACTTTTCGCCCATCTCATCCGCGTTTTCGACTAAATAGACCATGACCGACGAAGATGAGCGCGAACTCGAATCCGAGCTCGCAAGGTTGCAACAAGAGCACCGCGATCTCGATGCGGCGATCGACGCCCTGCATCAATCGCCGGCGCCGGATTTGTTGCGGTTGCAGCGGCTGAAGAAGCGCAAATTGCAGTTGCGCGACCGCATCGCCTTCATCGAAGACCAGATCACGCCCGATATCATCGCTTAAGGCGGTGGACTTTAATCAGCGCAAATCGCGGAAAAAAGCGCGCACCTCGCGCGCAAGCGCATCCGGCTGTTCAAGCGCGGCAAAATGCCCGCCTTTCTCCATGACGCTCCAGCGCCGGATGTTCTTGAACACCCGCTCCGTCGCGCTGCGCGGAGGCTTGAGAATTTCGCGCGGAAATTGCGCGTAGCCCGTCGGCACCGTGATGGCTTCGCCGGGGGGCAGAATGACCGATCCGTGGAGCCTGGCATAATACGGCCAAAATGACGATCCGATCGCGCCGGTGAACCAATAAAGCGAAATATCGGCGAGCATGCGGTCGCGGCCGATCGCGCGCTCGACATCGCCCCCACAATCCGACCAGGCGCGGAATTTCTCCACGATCCAGGCGGCGAGGCCGGTGGGCGAATCCGTCAAGGCAAAGGCCAGCGTCTGCGGGCGCGTGCCCTGGATCCATTGGTAACCGGTTTCCTCCCGCGTCCAATGCGCAAGCTCGCCGAGATAGCGTCGCTCCGCCTCGGTCGGATTTTGAAAGGCGCTGGCATCGCGGCCCGCCGCCATCATGAGATTGATGTGAATGCCGATCATTTTTTCCGCATGGGCATAGCCGAGCCGGCTGGTGACGGCCGCGCCCCAATCGCCGCCCTGGGCGCCGAAGCGCGAAAAACCCAGCACATCTTGCATCAACGAGGCGACGCAATCGGCCATTTCGGGAACGCCGTAGCGCTTCTGGCCGGGGCGGAACGACAAGCCGTAACCGGGCAAGGAGGGCGCGATCACGGTGAATGCATCGTTGGCGTCGCCGCCAAAACGCGCGGGGTCGGTGAGGCGCGGGATGATGTCGAGAAACTCGAACACCGAGCCGGGCCAGCCATGCAGGAGCAACAGCGGCATGGGATTTTCGCCCTTGCCCTCCACATGCAGATAATGAAGGTCGATACCGTCGAGCGAGACGCGAAATTGCGGAAACGCGTTGAGGGCGGCCTCCTCGGCACGCCAATCGAATCCCTCGCGCCAATAGTCGACGAGGCGGCGCAAATAGGCGACATCGGTGCCATAGGCCCAAGGATCGCTCGGTGGATCGCTGGGCGGGTCTCTCGATGCCTCGCCGGGCACCGAATCGGGAAAGCGCGAACGGGCCAGACGATCGCGCAAATCGGCGATCTCGGCGTCGGTGACATGAAGCGTGAACGGCGCGGGTTTGGTCATCTTTGATTGTATGTTCCCGTGGATGGAAATGTGGCGTTATTTTCGTGGCGCCGTTGCGCCTTGCGCACATACATCGCGTGGTCGGCTTCCGCCAAGGCGCGGCCGGCTTGCGAATGCGCTCCGAGAAGGGTGACGCCGGCCGACGCTCCGGTGGCGACTACGCGGCCGTCGAACTCGAAGTTCAGCCGATCGATGTCTGTTTCCATGGCCGCCGCCTTGGCATGCGCGTCGGTCTCGGTGAGGTTCCACAACAGAAGCGCAAACTCATCGCCGCCCAACCTTCCGATCACATCGGAGGACCGAATCTGGCGCGACAGGACGGCCACGATAGCCTTGAGCACCTGGTCGCCGGCGGCATGTCCGAACGTGTCATTGATGGGCTTGAGCCGGTCGACATCCAGCACAATCAGCGCGCCGCTGGCGCGATAGCGCTGGATGTAGGCGATGGCGCGGCCAAGCTCGCGCTCGAAACCGCGGCGATTGGGAATCCCGAGCAGAAAATCCGTATCGGCCGCTTTTTGCAATTGATCGATGCGCGCCAAAGCCTTTGCGAGTTGCGCCTTGAGCCGCCGGATTTCGGCTCTGGCGACATCTGCTTTGGGCGCGCTTTTTTTGGCAGCGGCTGTTTTGGTCGCCTTTGGCCTTGCGATAGGCCGGGATGCCGAGGCGGCCGGCGGCGGCGATCCCCTGCCCTTTGCCGCGACGGTTCTGCGGCGTTTGGCAGCCTTCAACACACCCGCCCTGGGCTTCTTTTTCATTGCGCTTCCTTGATTAAGGCGATCCGTCACCGAAGCCGCGCCGTCTAAATCATCACCTTGTGTTAACGGCAGGGCGGACCCCGCGCCAAGAAGGCTTGCCCGTTTACACCAAGACAGGATAGTCCATTGTCGGCACCTTAGCAGCCCTGCCTTGCCGAACCGCGGGCCGATCTTATAATCCGGCCTGAATTTCCGGGATTTTTCGAAAAGAAACGACGACATGCGCGCGCCGATAGCCATCATCATGGGAAGCCAGTCCGATTGGGACACGATGCGCCATACCGCCGAAACGCTGGATGCGCTCGGGTTGGCTTACGAGAAACACATCGTTTCCGCCCATCGCACCCCCGAGCGGATGTTCGCTTTCGCCAGAGGTGCCAAGGCCGCCGGCTTTAAGGTCATCATCGCGGGCGCGGGAGGGGCGGCGCATCTGCCGGGCATGACGGCGTCATTGACCGAACTTCCGGTGCTTGGTGTTCCGATCGAATCCAAAGCCTTGTCAGGGGTCGATTCGCTCTATTCCATCGTTCAGATGCCCGCCGGGATTCCCGTCGGGACGCTTGCGATCGGCAAGGCCGGCGCGGTCAATGCGGGGCTGCTTGCCGCCGGCATCCTGGCGCTGCACGACAAAACATTGGCGGAACGCTTGACCGCCTGGCGGCAACAGCAGACGGACGCGGTTGCCGAGCGCCCCGAGGAATCTGCGTGAGGCCGCTTGGCGCCGCCGATTTGAAATTCCCACATCGGCTTGCGCACATTCATCCTGGGAACTTCAAATCGATCAGCGGCGCCAAGCGCATAAAATCTGCTCGTGCTCCTTTTCTTTCCGAAATTCGTGTAAGAGGCCGCCGCGATGGATCACGAACTTCGAAAAATGGGACCCTCGTAGAATCATGCTGAAGCCGGGCGACACGATCGGAATCCTTGGCGGCGGACAATTGGGCCGCATGCTGGCGATGGCTGCGGCAAGGCTCGGTCTGCGCTGCCGGATTTTTTCACCGGACCCGGATTCGCCGGCCTTCGATGTCGTGGCCAACGCCACTTGCGCCGAATATGCCGATGTCGAGGCGCTCGAACTGTTCGCCGGCGACGTCGATGTCATCACTTACGAGTTTGAGAATGTGCCCGCCGCGGCTGCCATGGTCCTGGCGGCACGCCGGCCGGTATTGCCGGACCGCAATATTCTGGAGACCACGCAGGATCGCCTCATCGAGAAAGACTTCATCAAACAACTCGGCATCGGCACGGCCGCCTATGCCGACGTTTCGTCGAGCGCGACCCTGCGCGCCGCGATCGCCAGGATCGGCCTGCCCGCCGTACTGAAAACCCGCCGCTTCGGTTATGACGGCAAGGGCCAGATCATGATCCGCGACGGCGACGATCCGGATCGTGTGTGGGCCGACCTTGCGACCAAATCGGCGATCCTCGAAGCCTTCATTCCGTTCGAACGCGAGATTTCGGTGATTGCCGCCCGCTCGGCCGACGGCAACATCGAATGCTTTGACGTTACCGAAAACGAGCACCGCGATCACATCCTCAAAATTTCGCGTGTGCCCGCGGCGATACCCGACACGCTGGCGGCGCAAGCCCGCGACATGGCACAACGGATCGCGGCCGCGCTGGATTATGTCGGCGTGCTCGCGGTCGAGATGTTCGTGGTCGGCCGCGACGGCAAACCGGAAGTGCTGGTCAACGAGATCGCGCCGCGTGTTCACAATTCCGGGCATTGGACGCTGGACGGCGCGTCGATCTCACAGTTCGAACAGCATATTCGCGCCATCGCCGGATGGCCGCTCGGCAAGCCGGTCCGCCACGGCGAGGTCACCATGACCAATTTGATCGGGGACGAGGTCAACACCTATGCGCAATGGCTGACGGCTCCCGGCGCGACCGTCCATCTCTACGGCAAGGGCGCGCCCCGGCCGGGGCGAAAAATGGGGCATGTGACCCGCGTCGTCGGCCCGGTTGCCGGGGTACCAAAAACCGCCTGAACGGTACCGGAAGGCCGGATTTTCGGGCAAATCCCATGCCGATCAGCCTTTGCGGCGGTGGACATCAGGGTCTTTGTCTGATACATCCGCGCGCTCAAGGTAAAGGGTCAGGCCTTTTCTGCCGGCACTTTGACCTTACCAGAATCAAATCCGATTAATGGAAAGAGGATGCCGCGTGCAGGTTCTCGTTCGCGATAATAACGTCGATCAAGCCCTCAAGGCGCTGAAAAAGAAGATGCAGCGCGAGGGTATTTTCCGCGAGATGAAGCTCCGCGGTCATTACGAAAAGCCCTCCGAGAAAAAGGCCCGCGAAAAGGCCGAAGCCGTGCGGCGCGCGCGTAAGCTGGCGCGCAAGAAGCTCCAGCGCGAAGGCCTGCTGCCGATGAAGCCGAAGCCGGTGTTCGGCGCGGGTCCGGGTGCCGAACGTGGCGGTCCGGGCGGCGGCCGTGGCGGTCCGGGTGGACCTCGCGGGCCGCGCTGATCGCTCTTATTCTCGTATTTTATGTTGACGCGGGCCCATGAGGCCCGCGTTGTCGTTTGGAATGCCGAGATGAGTACCCGTGCTTTAGAGCGCCATGAGATTTGACCGATGCATTTCATGGCGCGGCGGGCTACCAATAGCTGGTAAGCGCGTGAGTTTCCCGCATTATGATGGTTCCGGTTACTAGTACCCACTTTCCGAAGTTCGTGTTACACCTCAGCATACACTTTCACGAACTTCGGAAAGTCATGGGTACTAGAAAACCTATTGATTCTAGTGCCGCTTTTCTATTTGAAGTTCCTGGATTGAATTCGCCGCTTGTGGTGCAGGAACTTCAAATAGGCGGCACTAGCGTATCTTCCAGAACGTTTCGCTGCGGCCATTGTGCAGCCGCGGCCATCGCGCTTGTCGCGGTCGCGCTCGGTGGCTGTTCATATACGCTCGGATCGTTTTCGCCGTCGGCGGCACCGAAGGAAGAACCCGCGCAACTGACCTCATCGGCCAATATCGCTTCCCTCAGCGAGACGGTGAAAAACAATCCCGAAAATCCCCAAGCCTACAACATGCGCGGGTCGGTGCTGGCGCAAGCCGGCAAGACCGAGGAAGCGCTGGCCGATTTCAATAAGGCCATTGGGCTGGATCCCAATTACGGACAGGCATTCGCCAATCGCGGCCTTATCTACCGCAAGACCAAGCGGCTCGACCTCGCCATGGCCGATTATGAGCGGGCGCTGACGCTCGATCCCAATTACGCGCCGGCCTGGCTTGGACGCGGCCTGGTCCACAAGGCCCGCAATCAGGCCAGCGAAGCGCTGGAAGATTTCAACAAGGCCATCGCGCTGCGCCCGGACGACGCCGAAGCCTATTACAACCGCGGCCTGCTCTATCAGAGCGAGAAACAGCACGAATTCGCAATCGAAGACTTCACCGCGGCCAACGGCTTGATGCCACAACAGCTCGAGCCGCTGCTCGGCCGCGCGCTGAGCTATCTGGCGCTCGATAAAGCCAAGGAGGCGGCCAGCGATCTCGATGAAGCGGTACAGGACGATCCGCAAAACGCGCAAGCCTGGATCACCCGCGGCTTGGCTTATGAACGGCTGGGCGACAAAACCAAAGCCGCAGGCTCCTATGGCCGCGCCATCAACCTGCGGCCCAAGGACGAAGCCGCGCGAACCGGCTTTGCCCGCGTCGGCGGCAAGGCCGGCCAAAGCTACGACACGTTCTGAATGGATGGTTCACGCGAGCGCGCAGCCGCGACCGCCGCTATTTCGGCAGCACCGAATGGAACATCGACTTTGCCGCCGACAACACGTCTTCGGCGACGGAGGGGCGTCCTTTGGGCGGCGCATCCACCACCGCATCAGCCCGCAAATCGAGCGGCGGCGGCGGATCGGGGATATCGGCCGGCGGCGTCGGGCGCAGCGGATCGTCGGCTCGCTTGGATTGTGGTTTCAAATCGGTCGGCGTCGAGACCAGGATCGGCGGCGGCAGCGGCTGGGCCGGCGGCGTCACCACCGGCGCCGATACAGGGGCTGAACCGGCCGGGACGGTCACGACATGGGAGGTTTCCGGCGCGCGGGCCGAAGGCTCATTTCCGCGCAGACGCTCGATCGCCGCACGCGCCAGATCATTGGCATCGGGCGCAACCGCCTCGGCCGGCGGCGGATTGGCGGTGGCAAGCTCACCCAGCGGCGCTACCGGTGGAGTGGTTGCCGGGGCCGCCTTGGAGACAGGCTTGTCACGCGGCACGAGCTGATGCCGGCGCGTTTCCACGGGCGCGCTTGCGGGAAGGCTCGCGGTTTCCGAAGGTTTATCGGACTTGTCGGCGGGCTTATCGACGCTCGCTTTGTCGGTAATGGCCTTTTCCGGAATACCCTTCGCCCTTACCCCCGGCTCCGGCATATTGCCGAGATCGGCCGATTTCTCGGCAGGCTTCGAATCGCCCTTCGAGGTCTCCTTTTTGGGATTAGCCGAGGACACCGCCGCCGCAGTGGCGGCCGCGTCGGCCGGCGGTTTGTTGTTAATGTAATGATTAACGATATAGGCGCCGATGATGGTCGCAATCACCGACGGAAAAACGTCCATGGCAAATTTGGAAGCCAATTTCAGCATGCCGACCACTCCCGAAGGGGCCGTGATGCCCGAGCTTTGAGGCAGATCGGTGGCAATTCGGTAAACAGCGGGGTTATGGCTTCAGCTCCACTTCCAAAAAAACGATTTCGCTCGCGCTTTCGTTACGCACGTCGTGCTCGACGCCGGCTTTACGGAAGTAAGACTGGCCAGCTCCCAATTGCGCCTTTGAGCGCTCGCCATTGGGCGCAATGATGGTCAATTCGCCCGCCGTGACCGGCACGATGACATAATCCATCTCATGAATGTGGTGCCCAGTCGCGCTTCCGGGAGCCAGCCGCCACCGCGTCACACGCACCTCGGCGGTATCGACCTGCACATCGGACATGGCGTTCAGCATGGCGGCTTTCTCCGGAGCCCCCCTTGAAGGGGACAATATCCGAACCACAAATACCGCAAAAACCCCGGCATTAACCAGCCCAAAGTGGTCTGACGACAGGTCTTGGGCCAGGGTCTTCAGAGCCATTTCACGACGGTCATGGCTATTCGTGTAATCTCTTACATCGCCTTGACGATATTTTCGGTGACCTTCTTGGCATCGCCGAGCAACATCATGGTGTTGTCGCGATAGAACAAGGGATTGTCGATACCGGCATAACCCGACGCCAGCGAGCGCTTGATGAACATCACGGTGCCCGCCTTCCACACTTGCAATACCGGCATGCCGTAGATCGGCGAGGTCTTGTCTTCTTCGGCGGCCGGATTGGTGACGTCGTTGGCACCGATCACAAAGGCGATGTCGGCCTGCGCGAATTCCGAATTGATATCTTCGAGTTCAAACACCTCGTCATAGGGCACGTTGGCTTCGGCGAGCAGCACATTCATGTGGCCCGGCATGCGGCCGGCAACCGGATGAATGGCGTATTTCACCTCGACGCCTTCTTTCTTCAGAATATCGGCCATCTCACGAAGCGCGTGCTGCGCCTGCGCCACCGCCATGCCGTAGCCGGGCACGATGATCACCTTGGAGGCATTCTTCATGATGAAGGCGGCATCATCCGCCGAGCCGAGCTTGGCCGGCTTCTGCTCGCCGCTGCCGCTACCTGCGGCCGCGGTCTCGCCACCGAAGCCACCGAGAATCACCGAGATGAAAGAGCGGTTCATCGCATGGCACATGATGTAGGACAGGATCGCGCCGGATGAGCCGACCAGCGCGCCGGTAATGATCAACGCCGAATTGCCGAGCGTGAAACCGATGCCGGCCGCGGCCCACCCCGAATAGGAATTCAGCATCGAGATCACGACCGGCATGTCGGCGCCGCCGATCGGGATGATCATGAGCACGCCGAGCACGAGCGCGAGGATCGTGATCAGCCAGAAATCCAACGCGCTGCCGGACAGCACGAGACCGACGATGAAGAACACCAGCGCCAATGCCAGCGCGATGTTGATGAAGTGGCGAAACGGCAGGATGATCGGCGCGCCGCTCATCCGGGCGGACAATTTCAGGAACGCGATCACCGAGCCCGTGAAAGTCAAGGCGCCGATGGCGACCCCAAGCGACATTTCGACCAAGCTTTGCGGATGGATATGGCCTGGTGTGCCGATGTCAAAGGCTTCCGGCGCGTAAAAGGCGCCGGCCGCAACCAATACCGCGGCCATGCCGACCAACGAGTGGAACGCCGCGACGAGTTCAGGCATCGAGGTCATCGGCACGCGGCGGGCGATCACCGCACCGATGCCGCCGCCGATCGCAACCCCGAGGATCACGAGCAACCAGGCGATCCCATCGGCGGGCGGATGGGAAGCCAGCGTCGTCGCCACCGCGATCGCCATGCCGATCATGCCGAAGAAATTACCCTGGCGCGAGGAGGCCGGGCTCGACAGGCCACGCAGCGACAGGATGAACAGGACCCCTGCGACGAGGTACAAGACTGCGGACAGATTGGCGTTCATCTCAGGTCCCCCGTTTGCTTCTTCACCCCGAGGTGATTGCCGTTCACTTCGACTTCTTCTTGTACATCGCCAGCATGCGCTGGGTGACGAGGAAGCCGCCGAAGATGTTCACGCACGCAAAGATCAACGCGACGAAGCCGAAACCCCTCGCCCAACCGCTGCCGGAGGAAATCATCCCAACCCCGACCGCGAGCAGCGCGCCGACCACGATCACCGAGGAAATCGCGTTGGTGACGCTCATCAGCGGGGTATGCAGCGCGGGCGTCACCGACCACACCACGAAATAACCGACGAAAACCGCGAGCACGAAAATCGAAAGCCGGAACACGAAGGGATCAACGGCCTGGGCAAGATGATCCATGAGCTGCTCTCCTTATGTTTTCGGCTGGAAGTTCGGGTGGATGACGGCGCCGTCCTTGGTCAACGCCGTCGCTTTCACCAACTCGTCGTCCCAATTCACGGCAAGCGCCTTGCTCGTCTTATCGATCATGGTTTCGATGAACGAGAACAGATTGCGCGCATAAAGCGCGGAGGCCGAGGTCGCCACGCGGCCGGCCACATTGGTATAGCCGACGATCTTGACCCCATCGATCTCGACAATTTCACCGGCCTTGGCGCCCTCGACATTGCCGCCGCGCTCGACCGCGAGATCGACCAGCACCGACCCCGGCCTCATCGATTTCACCATCGCGCTCGAAACCAGCTTCGGCGCCGGACGGCCCGGGATCAGCGCGGTCGTGATCACCACATCCTGCTTCTTGATGTGTTCGGCGGTTAGCTCAGCCTGCTTAACCTGATATTCCTTCGACATTTCCTTGGCGTAACCACCGGCCGTCTGTGCGTTTTTGAATTCTTCGTCCTCGACCGCGAGGAATTTGGCGCCGAGCGATTCCACTTGTTCCTTGGTGGCAGGGCGCACGTCGGTCGCGGTGACGATCGCGCCCAGGCGTCGCGCCGTCGCGATCGCCTGAAGGCCGGCGACGCCGACGCCCATCACGAACACTTTCGTGGCCGGAACGGTGCCCGCCGCTGTCATCATCATCGGAAAGGCGCGGCCAAAGGCTTCCGCGCCCTCGATCACCGCGCGATAGCCGGCCAAATTCGCCTGCGACGACAATACGTCCATCACCTGCGCGCGGGTAATGCGCGGCATCAATTCCATGGCGAAGGCTGATACGCCCGCATCCGCCATCGCCTTCAGCGCGGCATCGTTGCCGTAGGGATCCATGATGGCGACGACAAGCGCGCCGCGTTTATATTTCGAAAGCTCGGACGCCTCCGGCCGCCTCACCTTGATGACGATATCAGCGTCCTCAAGCGCATCGGCGCTGATCGTGGCACCGGCCGCGGTCAAGTCCGCGTCCAACAGACCGGACTTGATTCCGGCGCCCGGCTCGACCGCAATCTCGGCGCCCAGCGCCTTGAACTTCTTCACCGTATCGGGCGATACGGCGACCCGCGGCTCGGACGGATCGATTTCCTTGGCGACGGCTATCTTCATGGGCCCTCCAGCGGCGCGGGAAGCACGCCGCGCAACGACGCTTGGCTCGCAAGAATAGAAAGGTCTTAACAACCGGAACGCGGCGAGTGCTCATCAGATCGCGACGCCGGGCGGCGGCGCGGCAGGCGATGCATCAGGTCAGGAAAATCGCCATCATGGCAACAATAAAGATAACCGCGGCACTGCCGTACTTCACCAGCTTGATGAAGCCTTCATAGGTCTGCTCATGGGCCGGATAATCATTGCCCTCGGCGGTCGAGTAGGCCACTTCGCTATGCTTTGCCATCGGTCTCCCCAGTTAATCTCGGCAGTTCCGGAAATACCGCAATCCCGCTGAGAGGGCAACGCCGCCCCGCGCAATCGGTCATTCGGAGGGCCAATTATCCCGGATCCAGCGCGCCAGGCCCTCTTCGTTCACCTCTCCCGCTGCGAGCGCGAGTACCATCGCAGTCGCGCTTTCCGGCGGCACCAGAAAATCGATATCGTTGAGACCCAGAAACACGATGATCGCACCGAAGGCGGCACGCTTGTTGCCGTCGATAAATGGATGATTCCGGGCAATGCCAAACGCGTAAGCTGCTGCAAGCGCGGCAAGGTCGGTTTCGCCATAAGCAAATTTATTGACCGGGCGGGTGAGGGCGGATTCCAGCATGCCTTGGTCACGAATGCCGTCAGGGCCACCGAACAGAGCAAGTTGCTCCGCGTGGAGATCAACCATGATCTCCACGTCCAGCCAGATCGGCTCCTTCATTTTGCAAGAGCCTTGTAGGTGTCCGCATAGGTGCTGAATGAACGCCGGGCGATTTCCATCGCCTTGGCGTGCTTGGGGTTATACGGCGAGAGCTTGATGCCACGCTCGGTCTGCTCGACGATATGGAGCTTGTCGCCCTCCTTCAACTTGAGCCGAGCGAGAATATCCTTCGAAAGTATGAGACCGAGCGAATTGCCGATCTTCTTGATCTGGACGAATTCCCCTTCAGCGGTATTTCGTGGCATTTCGTTCATGGCGCAGACCTCGTTATACGAAATGTATAACAGGAAACGGCGTCCCGTTCAACAAATGTTTTACGCCCATTGGAGGCACGAACATCCCTACCCCATCGCTTCCAGCTCATCGATCATCCCGGAAATGACCGACAGCCCGCCGTCCCAAAATTTGGGATCCTTGGCATCGAGGCCGAACGGCTTGAGCAACTCGGAATAATGCTTGGTGCCGCCGGCTGAGAGCATGGCGAGATAACGTTCGGCAAACCCGCTTTGCGCGTGCTCATAAGCGCCGTAGAGCGAGTTCACCAGGCAGTCGCCGAAAGCATAGGCGTAGACATAAAACGGCGAGTGGATGAAGTGCGGAATGTACATCCAGAAATTCTCGTAGCCGGGGCGGATATCGATCGCGGGCCCGAGACTTTCGCCCTGCACGCTGAGCCAGATTTCACCGATGCGGGCGGCGGTGAGTTCGCCCTTTTTGCGCTCGGTGTGAACGGCGCGCTCGAAGGTGTAGAACGCGATCTGCCGCACCACGGTATTGATCATGTCCTCAACCTTGCCAGCGAGCAGCGCCTGGCGCTCTCTGACATTTTTAGTTTCGCTCAATAGACGGCGGAAGGTCAGCATTTCACCGAACACGCTGGCGGTCTCCGCCAGAGTCAGTGGGGTCGGCGCCATCAGCGCGCCGTTCTTGGCCGCCAAAACCTGATGCACGCCATGGCCGAGTTCATGGGCAAGCGTCATCACATCGCGCGGCCGGCCCTGATAATTCATCAGTACATAGGGATGCGCCGAGGGCGTCGTCGGGTGCGAGAAAGCACCGGGCGCCTTGCCGGGCCGCACCGGCGCATCGATCCAGCGATCGGTGAAAAAACGCTCGACGATGCCGGCCATTTCGACCGAGAAACCGCGATAGGCTGACAGCACCATGTTTTTAGCATCAAGCCAGGCGATCGTTCCGCTGGCGGCAAACGGCAGCGGCGCATTGCGGTCCCAATGCGGCAGCTTCTTCTTTTTGAACCAAGCAGCCTTCAGCTTGTAGTAGCGATGCGAAAGTCTGGGATAGGCCGCGCGCACCGCGCCGACCAACGCCTCGACAACCTCGCGCTCGACGCGGTTGCTCAAATGGCGCGAATCCGCGACGTCCTCAAAGCCACGCCAGCGGTCGGAAATCTCTTTGTCCTTGGCGAGCGTATTAGTGATGAGCGCAAACGTCCGCTCATTGGCCTTGAAGGTTTTGGCGAGCGCTTCGGCGGCCATCTTGCGCTTCTTGCCGTCGCGGTCTTGCAGCAGACTAAGCACCGGCTCGATCGCAAGCTGTTTGCCGGAAACCTTGAAGCGGAGCGCGGAGATGGTCTGGTCGAACAGCCGATTCCAGGCGGAATAACCGCTCTGAGACTTTTCGTGGAAGAGCTGCTCGATGCGGTCCTCGAGCTGGTAGGGCTTCTCTTTACGCGCATCCTCGATCCAGGGCCGGTAATGCGCCAACTCCGGCGTTTGCATCGCCTTCTCAATCACGGCATCATCGATGCGGTTGAGTTCGAGCGAAAAAAACAGCAGATGGACCGAAGCGTTGGTCAACCGTTCGGAAACATCGCCATAGAATTTGGAAATCGCGGGATCGACGCTGTCGCCGGCATGGACCAGACCCGCGTAAGATCCGAGACGGCCGGCAAGGTCGTCAATCGCCTCAAAGCGCTTGATCGCTTCCGCAAGCCAGAGACCGCCGCTTTCACCGGCCGTCCGCTCGGCAAGCTTGCCCTTATAATCGGCCGCAAACGCGGCGCATTCGCCATCCATCCTCGCCAGATCGCGCGCGACTTCCAGCGCGTCGATTCCGGAATAGAGATCGGAGAGATTCCATTCCGGCAGCTTGACAGCTTTCGTCCCGGCGGACGCCTTCTTGGAATTCGGTTTGCGGGGAGCGGTCGATCGGCGGAGAGCAGACGAGGAGCGCGAAGTCATCTTGTTCGAACCTGTGTTCAGTCAGACAGCGGCAAAACCACCGCAAAGGGCGGGTCAAGGTTTAAGAGGGCGTTAATCGGCGTCGGCCACAGTGCCCCGATTCGAGACAGATAGTTGTTGTGTGTGAGGAGCGCCATGGCTGCCACCATTTTGATTGCCGATGACGATGCGGTGCAACGCCGCTTGGTCGAGAATATGGTGCAAAAATGCGGCTATGAGACCGCAATGGTCGATTCCGGTGATGCGGCTATCGCAGTTTTAACCGCGCCCGACGCACCCGCGATCGACGCCTTGGTACTCGATCTGGTGATGCCGGGCCTCGATGGCATGGGCGTGCTGACCAAGATCCGCGAAGCCGGCCTCAACATTCCGGTCATCGTGCAGACCGCGCATGGCGGCATCGATAACGTCGTTTCGGCGATGCGCGCCGGCGCGATCGATTTCGTGGTCAAGCCGGTCGGCGCCGAACGCCTCCAGGTCAGCCTGCGCAACGCGCTCAACACCAGCGCGCTCGAAGGCGAACTCGCCCGGCTCAAGCACAGCCGCTCCGGCACGCTCAGCTTTGCCGACATCCTCACGCGCAGCGCCAACATGGCGGCCGTCATCCGCGTCGCCGAAAAGGCGGCGGCCTCCACCATCCCGGTGCTGATCTCAGGCGAGTCCGGCGTCGGGAAGGAATTGATCGCGCGCGCGATTCATGGCACCGGCGAACGAAGAAGCCGGCCGTTCGTCGCGGTCAATTGCGGCGCCATGCCGGAAAACCTCGTCGAGTCGATCCTGTTCGGCCACGAGAAGGGTTCGTTCACCGGCGCCACCGAACGCCACACCGGAAAGTTTGTCGAAGCCTCGGGCGGCACGCTCTTCCTCGACGAGGTCGGCGAGTTGCCGGCGGCTGCGCAGGTCAAGCTGTTGCGCGCCATTCAGGAAGGCGAAGTCGAGCCGGTCGGTGCGCGCAAGGCGGTGAGAGTCGACGTGCGCATCATCTCGGCCACCAACCGCGACCTGATTGCCGACGTGAAAGCCGGGCGTTTCCGCGAGGACCTGTTCTACCGCCTGCATGTCTTTCCGATTGCGGTCCCGCCGCTGCGCGAGCGACGGGGGGATATTCCGGCGCTCGCCCGGCATTTCCTGGCGCGATTTGCCGCGGAAGAAGGCAAGCGCATCCGCCTGATTGCGCCCGAAGCGCTGCAGCTCCTCACAGTGTTCCCGTGGCCCGGCAATATTCGGCAATTGGAGAACGCACTGTTTCGCGCTGTGGTGCTGGCCGACGGTGACAGCGTCGGGATCGGTGAATTTCCGCAGATCGCTGCCGCAGTCTCGGCGCACGCCAGCGGCGACGCGGCGCTGCCTCACCCTGCGACGGCCGCCACCGACGCGTCCGACATGCCGGACGCCGACCGGGCCGGTTTCGCGGCACTGACGGATCACCCGCCGCTTCTTCCTTCCGAACTCCCGCTTGTAGCCGACGCCCTGTCCCTTCTCGATCCGGCGGGCGAGGTGCGACCGCTCGAAGAGATCGAGGCCGACCTCGTTCGCTATGCCATTACTCATTATCGAGGGCAGATGTCGGAGGTGGCGCGACGGCTTGGCATCGGGCGCTCGACCCTCTACCGCAAGCTCGAGGCACTGGGGCTAAATAGCGAGCGCTCAGAAGACGATAGCGATGCCGTTGCCGCGGAGCGACAGCCGCGGAAATTCGCTTGATCTGTCCTTAAATTCGCCCTCCGAGGCGGGACAGACTCCTACGGCTCGCGTAAGGTGATTCCCGGCTTTCGTCCGCAGCATTGACACTTTTGGGGCTGAGAGTTTCCCGGAAGTTCGAGCACTGCGGTCTATCGCGCAGGCTCGGGGGAAAGCACGCTGACTTAAGGAGAATTCGCGATGCCCGGCGTCCGCCTTAATGGGTTTCTTGCCTCGACTGCTGTCGCGCTGCTTTTGTCCGCGGGCGGTGCGCTTGCGCAATCGACGCCGCCGGGCGGCGCACCGACAGTCACGCCTCCGGACGCCGCTAAAACCGCTCCTGCAGCACCCCCCGCCGTCGCGGCCGAACCCGCCAAGCCCGATGCCCCTGGGTCGGCAGAACCGTGGGGATCGCCCGCACCTGCGGCCGCCGCAACACCGGCCCCATCCCCCGCACAACCGGCCGACACTGCGACGCAGACCGCCAGTCCACCGGCACCTGCCGCTACCACTCCCCCGGCTGATGCAGCCTCTGCCAAACCCGCCGAAACACCGCAGACGCCGGCCGCCGCGAGCGCGTCACCTGCACCTGCTGCTGCGGAAAGCGCGCCTGTACCCGCAACTCCGCCGGCTGCGGCTGCCAGCACGCCCGCGCCGAGTGGCAGCGCAACAGCGGCAGCCCCCGCTGCAGCCCCACCAGCTCCCGCCGCCACGGCGGCAGCGCCCGCTCCGACGCCGACAATCAACGATCAGATCGCGGAACAACTGCGCGGGCTTTCGAGCGGCAAGTTCGACCGCATTCTCGGCGGCAAGCCGCAACGCGCCGCAATTGAGGCGTTCTATTCGGGCCGCTCGTTTGCGCCAATCTGGCTCACGGACGGCCACGCCAACGCGCGCGAGCAGGCCGCGGCCGACTATCTGTCCCATGTCGGCGCCGACGGGCTCAATCCGGCCGACTATTCGGTCCCGGATTTCAAGTCGCTGAGCGACCCGGCGGCGCTGGCCGAAGCCGAATTGAAATTCTCGGTCGCGGTGGTGACGTATTCCCGGCATGCCTCGATCGGGCGGATCGCCTGGTCGCGGGTTGACGCCAATATCTACTACGAGACCAAAGCGCCCGACCCTGCCGCGGTACTCGCGACTTTGGCGGGCGCCAAGGACGTGGCGGCCGTGCTTGATTCCTACGAGCCGCACAATGCGGGCTATCTCGGGCTCAAAGCCAAGCTCGCGGAAATCCGCGGCGGCAAACAAGACGGCATCAAGCAGCCGATCCCGGGGGGGCCGGTGCTCAAGACCGGCATGCACGATCCGCGCGTGCCCGCGCTACGCGAAAAACTTGGGCTGAGCGGCGACGGCGACACCTACGACAAGGCGCTCGCCGAAGCGGTGAAGAGTTTCCAGAAAGAGCACGACATCAGGCAAACCGGCACGCTCACGGCGCCGACGCTCGAAGCGATGAATGGTCCGCGGCCGACACATGTCGAAGACACCATTCTCGCCAATATGGAACGCTGGCGCTGGATGCCGCACGATCTCGGCGGCAAGTTCTACGTGCTGATCAACCTGCCGGATTTCACGGCGAGCGTGTACAACGACGGCAAGCGGATCTGGAAGACGAAGATCGTCATCGGCAAGGTCGACAAGCCGACGCCGATCATCTCAACGTTGATGAAATTCATCACGGTCAATCCGACCTGGCATGTGCCGCCGTCGATCATCAACGGCGAATACCTGCCCGCCATGGCGCAAGACCCGACCGTCATGCAGCGCATGGGCCTTGTGGTCCAGCGCGATCCTTCCGGCAAGGTGATCGGCATCTATCAGCCGCCCGGCGACAGGAACGCCGAGGGCCGGCTGCGCTTCAATTTCCCCAACAAGTTCCTGGTCTACCAGCACGACACGCCGGACAAATACCTGTTCAACTACGCGCGGCGCGCCTTCAGCCACGGCTGCATGCGCACGCAGGACCCGGCGAAATATGCCGAAGTGCTGCTGTCGCTGGTGCGGCCTAACGACCACTACACCAAGGAACGCATCGAGCACATGTACGGGCCGAACGAGATCAACATCGACTTCCCGACATTCATGCCGATCAACGTCACCTACCAGACCGCGTTCGTCGACGACGACGGCAAGCTGCAATTCCGCGACGACATCTATGGTCGCGATCGCCAACTGTTGGCGATCATGCACAATCCGAACGAGATGAAGATCGCCGACGTCCCGGTCGAGCATTCGATCTCGGCGACAAAGCGCGAAATCCTGAGCGCCGCCGATCACGCGCCGACTTATGGCAACCCCTACGGGGGCGGGTACAACGGTGGCGGCCCGGTGGGCTTCTTCCAACAGCTCTTCGGCGGCGGCTTCAACCAGCCACCGGCCCACCAACGGCCGGGCCGCCACCGCAAGGTCAGCCGCAGCTATCAGGCGGGCGGCAACACGGCGCAGAACTACAGGTAGGGTCGGCGCTTCCGTTGCAACTTCCAAGTCGGCCTGGCCGGCCCGGCCAAGGCTCGATACTGCCGGCCACACGCGGCGCCCACGGCGGGGCGATGGGATACCTGTGGGCAGCCCGCCGATCACGGCCAGATTTTGCCACACTGCCCGGCTACGACTGTAGGGTCGGGGGTGGGGTGACGGTAACTCCTCGTTTACCCTTCCCAAATTAGCAATGCGTTAGCGTTGTTCGCCGCAGGGACGCGGCGGACGGTTACGCTTAATGCGGGGACGCGAGATCGCCAGTGCCCATCGGTACCGCGCGCGCGAAGGGTTATCGATTCTTGGCTGCACAAGCCGGCTATTCGTGCAGCCTCGCTCTCCTCATCATGGTGTTCGCAAGCCGTGGGCTGCAGACGGCGGTCGCCGATGGCGACACCCGCACCATCTCGATGCACCACGTGCATACCGACGAGCGCATCACCATCACCTACAAGCGTGACGGCCGCTATGACGAGGCGGCGCTGGAGAAACTCAACTGGCTCCTGCGCGACTGGCGGCGCGGCAAGGCCACCCGCATGGATCCGCAGCTGATCGATCTGCTGTGGGAAGTGCAGCGCGAAACTGGATCGAAAGAGCCAATCGACATCGTATGCGGTTATCGCTCGCCCGAGACCAATTCGATGCTGCGGCGGCGCAGCCGCGGCGTGGCGCGCTTCTCCCAGCACATGCTGGGCCATGCTATCGACTTCTATATTCCCGGCGTGCGGCTCGAAGAGCTCCGCGAAATCGGCCTGCGGCTGCAGCGCGGCGGTGTCGGCTTCTACCCGACCTCCGGCTCGCCGTTCGTGCACATGGATACCGGCGGCGTGCGGATGTGGCCGCGCATGACGCGCAACGAGCTGCTTCACGTCTTCCCCGACGGCCGCACCGTCTACCTGCCAACCGATGGTCATCCGCTGCCAGGCTATGCGGTCGCCATGGCCGATCTGCGCAAGCGCGGCCAGAACCCGACCGCGACCTGGAGCGAAGAGGCCCGTGATGAGGGCCTCGACGAGAACATCGTGCTGGCGAGCGACACCAGCCGCACGCCAATCGTCCCGGCGCCCGTCCCAGTGCGGGCCGCCGCACCGGCCCCGGTGCACGTCACTCCGGCGCCGGCACGCGTGGCGGAGGCAGCACCTGCCCCCGCGCCGGCGCAAGCTACCGGTTGGTCACTAGCCTCCGCGCCCGCAACCGTCGCGCCGATGAATTCGCTGTTCGCCGCGCTCCAGCTGGAAGCCGCTCGGAAGCGCCAACAGGCGGCCATCGCCGCCGCTGCGCCGGCACCAAG
>DATGJS010000310.1:0-9629 GCA_035295025.1 Bradyrhizobium sp. | reverse complement strand
ACCTTTGCCTCCGTCGCGGCCTGGGGCGCGAGCCCCGGTGAGATGAATCTCAACCGCGTGATGGTGGTCGATGGCGAGCGCGACATCACCTTCCACCGCCCGCTGCCGGTGGCTGAGAAGCTCTCGGTCGATTCGCGCGTGCTCGCCGTGTTCGACAAGGGCAAGGACAAGGGCGCGGTGATCCGGCATCAGACCGTGCTCAAAAACGAAAAGGGCGAAGAACTGGCGACGCTGGTGGCCTCGCGGTTTGCGCGCGGCGATGGCGGTTTTGGCGGGCCTTCCGAAGGCCAACCCGAGCCGCACAAGGTGCCGTCGCGAACACCCGATAGGTCGATCGATATTTCGACCCGCCTGGATCAGGCGCTGATCTATCGGCTGTGCGGGGATCGTAACCCGTTGCATTCCGATCCCGAGTTTGCCCGCCGCGCCGGCTTTTCCAAACCGATCCTGCACGGCATGTGTACTTTCGGCATCACCTGCCGTGGCATTTTGCAAACCTATGCCGATTACGATCCGAGCGCGTTCAAGCAACATGCCGCGCGGTTTTCCTCGCCGGTTTACCCCGGCGAAACCGTGACACTGGATCTCTGGAAAGACGGCAGCGTGATTTCTTTCGAGGCGCGGGTGAAGGCGCGTGAGGCGGTCGTGATTCGAAGCGGCAAGACGGTGTTGGGGTGAGGGGGGGCGGACAAGAGTTCTCCGCCGTCATTGCGAGCGAAGCGAAGCAATCCAATTCTCACGACACGAAGACTCTGGATCGCGTCGTCGCTGCCGCTCCTCGCGATGACGAGGATAGCTGACAAGCGTAATGGCGGTTAGATATGTGTCATCCGCTTCGCCGCTTTGCTCCTCGCAATGACGTCGAATGAAGGCAGTCAGACCGTCACGGGAAACGATAGGACAGGAGCAAACACCATGGGATTACTCGATGGCAAGGTGGCGCTGATTACGGGCGCGGGCGGCGGCCTTGGGGAGGCTTACGCCAGGCTATTCGCGCGCGAGGGGGCGTCCGTCGTGGTCAATGACCTCGGCGGCCCTCGTGACGGCTCAAGCTCCGACTTGTCGATGGCGGAAAAAGTGGTCGAGGCGATCAAGGCCGAAGGCGGCCGCGCGGTTGCGAACGGCGCCGATATTTCGACGATAGCGGGCGGGCAATCGGTGTTCGACGACGCCATCAAGCATTTCGGCCGCGCCGATATTCTCGTCAACAATGCCGGCATTCTGCTCGACCAGACCTTTGCCAAGGCGACCGAAGCCGCTTGGGACAAGGTTCTCAAGGTTCATCTGAAGGGCACTTTCTGCACCACCCAACCCGTATTCCGCTGGATGCGTGAGAATGGCGGTGGCGTGATCGTGAACACGGCCTCGACGTCCGGCCTGATCGGCAATTTCGGCCAATCCAATTACGGTGCCGCCAAGGGCGGGATTTGGGCATTGTCCAATGTGCTGGCGATCGAGGGCCGCAAATACAACATCCGGGTCTGGACGCTGGCGCCGGGCGCGCTGACGCGCATGACCGAGGATCTGCCGCGTTACAAGGAAAATCCAGGCATGGCGCTCGGGCCGGACGGCATCGCGCCGGCCGTGCTATATATGGTCAGCGATCTCTCGGGCGACCAGACCGGCAGGGTGTTGGGGGTTTCCGGCCCGCGCGGGGTGCGTGAAATGCGGATGATGGAGATGGAAGGCTGGAAGCCGCCATTCACGGGGTGGAAGGCGGAAGATATCGTGACGCACGCCAAGGAAATTTTCTTTTCGGAAGAAGAATTGAAGAAATCGGCGCGGCGGACGTGATGTATTGATGTCGTCATTCCAGGACGCCGCGAAGCGTGAACTATGGTGCGCAATTGCGTACCTGAGAACCTCGATCAATAACCTCTGGATTCCGGGTTCAGCCCTCACGGGCTGCCCCGGAATGACGGAAAAGGAAGATGGCACCAATGACAAAACTCACCCATGAGGCCAAAGGCACCTTCGCGATCGCGCCGACGCCGTTTCTGGACGATGGAAGGATCGACGAGAAATCGATCGACCGGCTGACCGATTTCTACGCCGAGATCGGCTGCAATGGCGTGACCGTGCTCGGCATCATGGGTGAAGCGCCCAAGCTCGATGGCGCGGAGGCCGAGGAAGTTGCAAAGCGCTTCATCAAGCGCGCCAAGAACATGCAGATCATCGTCGGCGTCTCGGCGCCGGGGTTTGCCGCCATGCGATCGCTGGCGCGGGCCTCGATGGATGCGGGCGCGGCCGGCGTGATGATCGCGCCGCCTCCGGCATTGCGCACCGACGACCAGATCACGGGTTATTTCAAGCAGGCGGTGGAGGCGATCGGGACCGATATTCCCTGGGTGTTGCAGGACTATCCCTTGACCCTGACGGTCGTATTCACGCCCGCCGTGATCCGCAAGATCGTGATGGACAACCCGTCCTGCGTGATGCTCAAGCACGAGGATTGGCCGGGGCTGGAGAAAATTTCCACGCTGCGCGGTTTCCAGAAAGACGGTTCGCTGCGGCCGCTCTCGATCCTGACCGGCAATGGCGCGTTGTTTCTCGATTTCGAGATGGAGCGCGGCGCCGATGGCGCGATGACGGGATACGCCTTCCCGGAAATGCTGATCGACGTGGTGCGGCTGTCGAAGGAAGGGCGGCGCGACGCCGCGCATGATTTGTTCGATGCTCATTTGCCGCTGATCCGTTATGAGCAGCAGCCGGCGATTGGGCTGGCGGTTCGAAAATACGTGCTGCAAAAGCGCGGCATCATCGCCTCCAGCGCGCAACGCAAACCAGGCTCGACCATCACCGCGACCGCGAAAGCCGAAGTGGATTATTTGTTGTCGCGCGTGGCACGGGTCGATCGCCGCGCCAACCTGCAGCCGCAATCGAGCGCGGCGGGGTGAAAGAGGCCCTCATGGTGAGGAGCGCGGCACGGTGATGAGACGCCTGGGTACGGCGGCGGCGGTGGTGCTTCTGGCCATCGTCTCGTTTAGCGCCGCGCAGGCGCAGGACAATTTCCCCAGCCGGCCGATCCGCATCGTCAATCCCTATTCGGTCGGAAGTGTCGCCGATGTGTTCGGCCGCATCGTCGCCCAGAACATCGCCACGCAGTGGAACGCCTCGATCATCCTGGAGTCGAAATCCGGCGCCAACGGTTCGATCGCGGCGGAAGATGTCGCCCGCGCCGCGCCCGATGGCTATACGTGGTTGTTGGTGACGACGTTCTTCACCACCAGCCCCTCGCTCAATCTCGTGATGCGCTGGGATCCGCTGCGCGACTTCATTGCGATCGGGCAAATTTGCCAGGCCCCGAATTTCTTCATCGTACCGACATCCTTGCCGGTGAAGAACGTCGCCGATTATGTCGCGCTCGCCAAGGCCAAGCCCGGGATGTTGAATTACGGTCATCCGGGCAAGGGCTCGACCGGTCATCTGGGCTTCGAATTGTTCAAACGGTTGGCTGGGATCGATGTCACCCCGATCGGCTATCGCGGCTACCCACAAATGGTCGCGGATATTGGAAGCGGGCTGCTTACGTCGAGCTTTCTTTCCGCCAATCAGGCGCTGGCGCAGGTGCAAAGCGGGACCATTCGCATTATCGCGGCCATCAGCGACGGCCGCTCGAAATATTTTCCCGATGTGCCGACGATGGCGGAGCAGGGTTTTGCCGAGGCGCAGGTAACGCCGTGGTTCGGCATTGTGGTCCCGGCGGGCACGCCATCGGCCATTATCGATCGGATCAGCAAAGCGTTGGAAGAGGCGCTTGCCGCATCCGGGGTGCGCGAGAAACTCGATCTTGCCGGGTGCACGGTGAAAAGCGCGCCGCGCGAACAATTCGCCGCGATCATCCGCTCCGACATCGCCCTTTGGACAAAGGTCGTGAAGGATGCCGGTATTCCGCCGGATTGAGGGAGTGGCCGCGAGTGGTCCGATTCTAACATTTGCATCCCGGTGAGGCTGGCACTTATGCAAATGTTAGAATCAAAGGACCACTCGTAAATATAGTTTTCTAGTGGAGTTTTGGATTTGACATTCGCATGGCGAATCCGCGGCGATAGGGTAGCGAATGTCAAATCCACTCCACTAGTTTAGGCGTACTTCTTGTCGCGTTCGAGCAGTTCGATCGAAATGCCCTGGGGGCCGCGAATGAAGCAGACGCGGACGCCCGGCCGGATGGTGAACGGCTCCTTGGTGAATTCGACGCCCTTCGCCTTGATTTCGGCGGCGACCGCATCGATATCTTTCACCGTCAAGCCGAAATGATCGAGCCCTTGATAAGGAGTGACCGGCGGCGAGTTGACCCCGTCGCCCGCCGTGACTGGCGCGATAAAGACCATGGCGCCGCCGAGTCTCACGTCGATTCGTCCGGGGCCGCGGACGATTTCCCCGCCAAGAACGTCTTCAAGCCAAGCGGCGGTTGTTTCGGGATCGGGACTGCGCAGATGGACGTGGTCCCAGGTCACTACCGGCATTTTATCGCTCCAGATGATGATTTTGCGCCATCCGGCGCGGCCGAATGGATTTGCAGTGTTTGGATCGCGGATTTCAATTTTAACGGCTCGGGGCAGCCATGGCTACACCCCGTGGGAACCAAAGGCGGAATTCGGAATTGAATGACTGGCAGCGGATTCACGTTGAATTTTTGGATCCCTGAGCCGTGGTGGCATCGGCATGACCGACGGACTTCTCAACGTTGATTCAACTGGGCCGAGCGGATCTGCGAGCCTCGCGGGGGGTGCTTTTTCAAATCACGCCAAAGGCACGCATGCCAACCGTCTGCGGACCGCCATCGGCTGGTTGCCGACCGCGGTGATCTTTGTTGTGGCCGCATGGCTATTGGCCGACCTTGCCTTCGAGCGGAGTGGCACGCGATTCAGGTCCCCGCTGGCCATGGTCCCGGTTCGGCCTGCGCCGGCTACGGTTGGTCTCACCAAGAGTCCTTCTTTCGATCCATCGACTTCCGAAGCGATCGTGCCGGAAGAGCCGGCCCCAGCCGATGGCGTGAAAATATCGTCGCAATCCTGGCATAGGGGTGGGCTCGGTTCCAATGCGTTTGTCACGATGACATTGCGCAACAACAACGAATATGCGGTCAAGGATGTGGAGATTTCCTGTGCTTTCTTGCGGCCCGACGGCGGGCATCTGACCGATCGGACACGGGTGATACCTGATGCCATCAACATGAAGAGCCGGAAGACGTTTGTGCGGCTCCATATTGGATTTGTGAATGTGAACGCCACAAAAGCCAAGTGCTCGCTTCTTGCGGCGAGCCATATTTAGACCCGCGCCTTATAATTTTTGGATTTTAACAGCGATCGATAATTGGCCGCTACCGCATTGAACCTTTTCCGCGGCCAGGAACAAATTGAACGAGTGCCGGTTGAGCCGAGTGATCCGCATTGCTGCGCGGACGGAGCGAATTTGAAATGCCTATCCTGCGCTATTTTTTATTCACCGGCGGAGCGTTGCTTGCGCTGCTTTTTGCCGTCAGCGCCTATGTGCCGGCCACACCCACCATCGACATTTCCAAACCCACAGCCGATTTATCCATCATACGAATTCATTCCGATCAGAAATGGCCCGAGCGTATTGTGTTTGACACCACGCACCCCACCACACCGCCGCCACCCCATCTTGCGGCGCCTGTGGTCGCCGAAGCAGTGCCGCCGGCGAGAAACGTTGCTGGTCCGCCTTTGAAAGGGCAGGTAAGGCAGGCCTTCGCGCAATTGCGGCCCAATACGGATGAAATCCGTAATCCGGTGCCGAAACGCAAGCGGAGGGTGGTGACAAAAATCCATCTTGGCCCGCCGACGGTTTTAGCAGCACAGCAACCGCATTTCGGATTTTTCGGCAGCAATATATGGTGAGGCGATTGGGGCGGCCCCTGCCACTTCGTTGTTTTGCTTGTTTTGAGAACTCGCGGTGAGCGTCAGGCCGCTTTGACGTCTTCAACGAAGCCGATGACAGCCTGCCACAATTTGTCGGCTTGATCGGACAATTGGTTGGAATTTTCCAGCGTAATGCGGGCGTGTTCGTTTGTTTCCGCTGCCGCTTGGAGAACGCCGGCGATATTGCTGGAAACCTCGTCCGTACCAACCGCTGCCTGTTGCACATTGCGTGCGATCTCGGCGGTGGCGGCGCTTTGCTCCTCTACCGCACTGGCGGTCGTCGAAGCGATTTGGTTGATCTCCGTGATGACGTCTTCAATGCCCTTGATGGCGGTCGCGGCCTCTCGGGTCTCGCCCTGGATCGACGATATCTGGGCCGCGATGTCCTCGGTGGCGCGCGCGGTCTGCGAGGCCAAGTCTTTGACCTCGGAGGCGACGACGGCAAAACCCCGGCCGGCATCGCCGGCACGAGCGGCCTCGATGGTGGCGTTGAGCGCAAGCAGGTTGGTTTGGGCGGCAATCGCGTTGATCAGTTTGACCACCTCGCCGATGCGGTCGGCAGCCTGCGATAGGCTTTCCACGGTAGCCGTGGTCTGACTCGCTTGCTCGGCGGCGCGGCGCGCAACGGTCGCCGAGCTTTGCGCTTGGCGGCCGATTTCACGGATCGAAGCCGTTAGTTCTTCGGCCGAGGAGGCAACGCTTTGGACATTGACCGACGCCTGGTCGGACGCTGTGGCCACCGCGCTCGATTGAGTCTTGGTCCGTTCCGCCGCGCCAGTCATGGTCGAAGCACCGTCATGCATGCGCTGGGCCGATTGCTTCACGGCGTTGGCGATATCCTTGACGGCGCGTTCCAGCCGTGAGGCAAGCTCATTCAACCCGGCCTTGCGGTCCCGCTCGGTCTGTTCGGCGAGACGTTTTTTGTCATTCTCAACTTCCGCGACGCGGATGGCGTTGTCCTTGAAGATACCGACCGCGCGCGCCATGTCGCCAATCTGGTCACGCCGTTCCGCGCCCTCGACATCGACGGTCAAATCGCCACTGGCGAGCTGCGACATGGTACGGGTGGTCCGCTTGATCAACATCGAAATCGAAACGGTGATGAGGCTCGCCAGGATGATGGCGAGTATTTCACCGGCTACCGCGGTGACCGAGCCGGCCGTCGAAGCATCGTCCGCGATCTGCGAGGTCTTTTTCATGTCATTGCTGCGGATGGTCTGATATTCGACGCGCAACACTTCCGCCGCGTCCCCCAGCGTGGTTGCGGTTTTGACCAAAGCTGCGAACGCCTCTTCCGCGGTGGTGGTCGAGCCGATCAATTGACCGGAAGCGGTCAGGAATTTTTCTACCTGGGCCGGCAGGGCTTCCATAATCTTGGCAAGCGAAGGGTTGGCTGGACGCAGATCTTTTATGGCTTGGATTTCTTTGGCGGCTCTTCCTCGCTCCGCGCTGGCTACATCGAGGTCGGAAGGTGAGGGGGCACCCGCGTAACGATCGGCGGTATCTCTCAGCGCCTGCGCCGCCTGTTCGAGCCGCTGGACAGCCGGCAATGCCGCTTCGCCCGCTGAGCCCAAATCAAGCGTGAGGACCGTCAATGTGTTGGTAAGCCTCGCCGCGCTGGCGTTCATCGCGATATGCGCCGCCGTCCGTTTCTTGACTTCTTCGTCGAGCCGGTTGAAGGCGGCATGGTAGGCCGCTAGGCCATTGCGCAGCGCATCCCCACGCTGGCCCGTGACCTCACTCACATTCCCGATGGATTTGTCCAGTGGTTCGAAGGCGGCGAGCGACCTTGCGCGGTCGGTGACCGAACCGGATCGGACGTAATCGACATTGATCTGCCGCAGCAAAAGGAAATTGCGTGCAAAGTCCGTGACTATGACGGTAGCGTGAGAGGTGCTTTCAATTTGGGCGACATGGTCCCGCAAGTCGCGGATACGAAGATTGTAAAAAATCGAGGTGCTGCCGATCAGCACCATCAACAGTCCGAAACCGCCGATCAAACGGGCGTTGAGGCTGATCCGGTTAACTTTGGACAGCAAAGACATCGATTTTCTTCCCTTATTTGCCCTTGCCGAAGGCGCGGATGGCATCGATCCTGTCTTTGCCGAACTGTTTCTGGAATTCGTCCTCAATGCTGGCGAGCGAGGCTGAGAATGATTCCCTGTTGATATCCTCGACCACCTTCATGCCGCGGCGGCGCAATTCCTCAAGCGCGGCTTTTTCGGTTCGATCGAGAAAGGCGCGGCTTGCCTTGCTTCCGACGACAGCGGCGGCATGCAGCGTCTGCTGATCTTCCGGCGAAATGCGATCAAAAACCTGCTTCGAGATCAAGAAAGCGGCCGGCGAATAAACATGGCCGGTCAGGCACAGATATTGTTGAACCTTGTCGAAATTCGCCGCCAGAACGGTGGCAATCGGGTTTTCCTGGGCCTGGAACGAACCAGAGGAGAGGGCGGCGTAAAGTTCGGGAAAGGGCAAAGAGTGCACGTCGGCGCCCATCGCCTTGAAGCTTGCCACCATGATGGCCGATTGCGGCACCCGGAGCTTGAGGTTTTTGAGGTCTTCCGGCCGATGAACCGCCCGATCGGCGGTGGTGAGATGGCGCAGGCCATTTTCGCCCCAGGCCAAGCCGACAATGCCTTTCGGTTCGAGCCTTTTGAGGGCCGCCTTTCCGATCTCTCCGTCCATGACGCTTCGCGCATGGGTAATATCGCGGAACAGGAACGGAATGTCGAAGACGCTGAGTTCCGGCGCAACGCTGGCGAAAACCACGGAGGAGGCGAAGCTCATTTCGAGCGTGCCCGCGCTCACATCCTGGACCATTTCCAATTCGCCGCCGACTGAACTGGAGGGATAGATTTCTACTCTGAGCCGGCCGCCACAATTGCGTTCGACATGATCGGCGAACTCGCGGGCGCCGGTCCCGAATTGGGTTTCCTGCGGACTGGTGAAGCCGATCCGCAACACCTGGGGCTGGATGATGGCTTGGGCGCGCCGAATATTCGGGGCGGCAAATGTCACGGCGGTCGCAGCGGCGCCCGTAAGGAAATACCGTCTTCGTATCATGTCCTGCATGTCCCCTCTGGTGCTGCTTATCTGAGGGGTGTCTAGGTTAAAAAATTGATAGCAAAGGCCAAAACACCAATATTTGACGTCACGTCCGCTTGGTCGATGTTGTGATTTTCCGCGATGGCGTCTTCCGCTGTCTTTTCGCCGCAACCCGTCGCGCCGCGTCCAGCGCGGCGCGCGCCCAGGTGACGAACTCATCGGGTTCGTCGAACAGACGTTCCGGAGCGCGCCAAAAGGCAAGATCAATGGTTTCGCCTTTTTTCTCGTAGTTAAGGGGTAGGAAGGCCTCGGCTTCCTTCAAGATCGCCCGGTTTTCGTCATCGATGCGAAAATAAAGCGCGTTGTCTCTCACCATGGCGAACATGAACCCGTCGCAGAATACGCCGCTCTTGCCGAACATGCGCCGAATGGTGATATGGCTGAGTGGCGCGAACTGTTCGCGCAGGAACGCAACAAAACTGTCGCTGGCTACCATCGCCAATCCTCATCGAGTCTTTCTCGTTGGAAAAACTTGGCCCATCAGTTTTTGGATTGGTCTGGACCGTACCGAGCCAAATTGGCGCGCTCGGAGAGATTCGAACTACCAGTGTAACATATTTCTATTATTGTAATTTTTGACTTCAATTTCCTCCGAGGGACAAGTGGAGGGACAGGAGGGATGTAAGGAGTAGAGTAGTC
>DATGJS010000309.1:0-7502 GCA_035295025.1 Bradyrhizobium sp. | reverse complement strand
AAGCGGTCCCACTGAAACAGATCCTGAAAATCCAACATCGGTGCTTCTCCCGCCAGTGTCCCACTGAATTGCCGCACGAGGCCGACCATTGATTCGCGCGACCTATCCTTTGCAATCAAGGGCTAACCTCGAATGGTGGTTCGGGCAAGCCATGCGTGAAGGACAGGTTGAGATTGCCATAAAGTGCGGCCACAATCGGGCTTGATCCCAGATGTCCCCATCATGAATTCGCTTGTCTTCGAAGATTTCAACCTTGGCCATTTCGGCCAATTCGGACCGCGCCGTGTCACGCGCGAGGAAATGCTCGCCTTTGCCGAGGAGTTCGATCCGCAGCCGATGCATTTGGACGAAGAGGCGGCCTCCCGCTCGATGTTGAGGGGATTCGCCGGTTCGGGCTGGCATCTTTGTTCGATCGTCATGCGCATGATGTTCGATGGCTTTATCGGCCGTACCGCATCTTTGGGTTCGCCCGGCGTCAATGAATTGCGTTGGCTTGCGCCGTTTCGGCCCGACCGCGACATCACACTCGACGTCGAGGTGCTGGAAGCGAGGATCTCGCGCAGCCGTCCCTCGACCGGCATTGTCATGTTCAAGATGGTGGCGAGCGACGCCTCCGGAGCGTTATGCGAGATGGTCTCGCCGATCATCGTTCGCCGCCGCGACGGTGTCGTCGCTGGACAAGTAAGCTGATGCGTTTCTTCGAGGACATCGAGGTCGGGCAGCGGCGCGCGCTCGGTGCGTTCACTTTCACCGCCGACGACATCAAGAAATTCGCCTCGCAGTTCGATCCGCAACGTTTTCATCTCGATGAGGAAGAGGGCCGCAAATCGCTGTTCGGCGGCCTGGCCGCCTCGGGTTGGCATATCGGTTCGGTCTGCATGAAACTCCTGGTGGCCGACGGCCAACGCCAAGCCCGTGAAATCGTGGCGCGCGGCGAGAAGGTTGCGGTCTGGGGGCCTTCGCCCGGCTTTCGCGAATTGCGCTGGATCCGGCCGGTGCTGGCCGGCGACACGATCAGTTTCGCAAGTGAAGTTCTCTCGTTACGCCAATCCGCAAGCCGGCCCGAATGGGGAATCATCGAGGTGCGTAATACCGGAGCCAACCAACGGGGCGAGCCGGTGTTTTCGATGCTGTCCACCGCCTTTGTGCCGCGGCGTCACCGCGCCTCTTGAATCCGGGGAACCTTATTCTTGGTAACTCATTTTGAACATATGCCTGTCAGAGGTTGCCGGGAAAAGAGACGAGGGACGATCATGGCCGACCGCCGCGGTTTGAAATTATTGGGCTTTATTTTCGCGACGGTGACGCTTGCGGTCATGTTCGGAACAGGCATGGTGGTGAAGGGTTATGCCGACGGCGCGTATTCGCTTGAAAGCGAGCGGGTTAGTATCGAATAAGTCGGAAGCTAACCATAACCTGCCAAAAGCGAGCGGCTATCGGCTTCAGATCATCGCCAGAACGGCCACCGCCACCAACAGCAGCCCGACAAAACGAAGCATGATCGTGCCCATTTTGGGAGGCGGCGTGCGCAATGGAATCGGATCGCTGTTATCGGGCCGAACGGTCTTCATGCAGGAGTTTCCAGGGTTATCCTGCACTTGGTCGCGAATGACCCACGGAAGGTTCAAGGCGCACCACGATATTATGGCTTCGAGCCCCAACGATTCCATCGCCCGGGGGCTCGAAGCTTCGTCCCACGGATAAGCGGATCAGTCGTGGCGAAGGCCGTCGGCGGTGCGTTTCCACTGCGCGACATTGTCGGCGATCATGCGGGTCGATTTCATCGCGGCCTGGCTGAGTTGGGCATAGCCGGAAATCTCGCGCTGCACGCGCTGACCCTCGGTGTGCAGGAGGTCGCGCAGATTTTCCAGCTCGGAAATCAGATTTTCGATTTCCGAAAGCGACGTCCCGGCCACGCGTTGAATCAGCGAGTTGATGTTGTGGGCGGTGGTTTCGGTATTCTGCTCGGCCGCTGCGTCGGTGCCTCCCACCATGCTCGGCGCCGGACGGCGCAAATAGGCGATGTCGTTGCGCACGAAGTCGCGAATGCCCGCTTCAACTTCGGACACCGCGGCGAGGTTGTTGTCCTCGTCGTTCGATTCAATCTTTTCGGAACGAATAGCGTTCATCGGCAATTTTTCCCTGTTTCGTATCGGTTGACGAGCGGATGCCGCCCGCGCGACGTAGGTGGCACGGCGCCATCAGGTCGTTCGATTTTGACCGCATCGCGGCCAATATGCGGCAATGCCGGTGCTTTCGCGGGATTTGTCGATGGCGCCTCCGCTCGGTTGAATCCGCCCGATATCTTCTGCTTGGCGTCGATTTTGCGACAAAACTAGTGGTCGCGAAGGCTTCACAGTTCCGTCTCGTGGGCTTATCGTCCCGCGCAGCCGATCGATAAATCGGATGATCAAAGGGGGATACGCGTGAAACGCATCGTATATGCTACGGTCTTCAGCCTGCTGTTGTCGTTGTCCGCCGCGGCCCACACGCCGCAACAGCCACCACATCAGTCCTACAATGAAGGCGACCTCAAGCTCGAAAGCGGCGAGGCGATCAAGGATTTCTCGATCTCCTACGTCACCCACGGAAAACTGAACGAGAACAAATCCAACGCCGTCCTGATGGTGACGGCGCTGGGCGGCAATCACCACCGCATCGATTTCATGATCGGACCCGGCAAGGCGCTCGATCCCGATAAATATTTCATCATCTGCACGGATGCGATCAGCAACGGGTTGACGACCTCGCCGAGCAATTCCAAGGCGCAGCCGCGGATGAGCTTTCCGAAATTTGCCATCCGCGACATGGTGGAATCGCAATACCGCCTGTTGAAGGAAAAATTCGGTATCGGCCATGTGGTCGCGGTGATCGGTCCGTCGATGGGCGGCATGCAGGCGTTGCAATGGGGCGTCAGCCATCCCGATTTCATGGACGCGCTGGTGGCGATGGTGCCGCTGGCCAAAACGCCGGCCTGGAGTGTCGCGGTGGTCGAAGCCTCGCGCAAGGCGATCATGAACGATCCGGCGTGGAAGGACGGCAATTACGAGGCGCCGCCCGAAAAAGGCATCAGGCTCTGGCGCGACATCCTCAATCTGCTTTCCGCGCGCACGCCCGATCTTTATGCGGCGCAATTCAAGAACGGCATCGACGTGCTGCCCTGGATGGAGCAACAGGAGAGCGCGGCGTTGAAGGCGATGGACGCCAACGACTATATCTATCAGACCTGGGCCTATGAGCGGCACGATGTCGGCACCACGCCGGGTTTCAATGGCGACACGGCCAAAGCGCTCGCCTCGATCAAGGCCAAGACCTTGATCCTCACCGGCACCAAGGATTTGCTCAATCCGGAATTCGAGCCTATCGAGGCCGGTAAGAGCATTCCACATGTCAAGATGATGACGATCAGCCCGGGCACCGTTTCCGGCCATGCCTCGGCCGGCGGCTTCGCGCCGGATGATGTGGCTTTTCTCAATCGCGAGACCGCGGCGTTTTTGAACAGCGTGATGCCGGGTGCGGCAAAGTCGAATTGAGGCTGGAATTCCCGGGGCGCGTCGCGGCGTTGCATGCGCGCCGCACCGACTCCGGGACACGAGAGCCTGTTATGCCTTCAGGTGGATTGAAGGAAGAATCCGGATCGTGAGCACGGTGTACGATGGAACGGCTCCTCCGTGCCGCGGTTGGCGTGAGGATAATATCCAGATGATCCGCCTTACGTCGCCGGGCGGCTCTGCCGAAGGATTAACGTCATGAAATTCGCCATCGCCTCGCTTGCCGTTGCCGTGTTCGCTCTCGCTGCCGGACCCGCCGCGGCAAAAGGCTGCCTGAAAGGCGCGGTGGTCGGCGGCATCGCCGGTCACTATGCCGGCCATCACGGCCTGCTTGGCGCCGCCGCCGGTTGTCTTTATGGCCGTCACCGCGCCAAGGAGCAGGAACAGAAGCCGCAGGCCCCGCAGCGTCCCGAACATTTTCAGGAAAACAGCCAGACCGGGATGTGACGGCTCGGCTATCGGACTGACGAAATCGTTGGCGGTCGCTTGCTACGACCTCATCCTGACGGCGGGATCGGCGCGCCCCTCGCCCGAAGCGTAAACCCTTACTTAACGGCCGAATAAGCAAGTAAGAAACACTCTACGCTCAGTTACAGTAAATAATTTACGTCCATACCGTATTAAAACGGGGCTCATGCTCGATGAGCGGCGCGTCGGATTTTGCGGAGGCGCCGTTCGTGAAGCGCACCTGAATTTTCGAAAACCCACCATCGCGGGGTCACAGCTAACCGTTATTCGATCACAGGCAGATGTCGTCCATCCTGACGGCCGCATCGCTGTGGACCGATCACCGCTCCGAACCGAGCTCCCATCAGCCATCGCCAAATGAAAACTCCAAAGGGCCATCGACCGGAGCATCTTGGATGTATGAGCTGACATTATCGAAGGTCGAGGTGGAGACGGCCGATACCAAGGCCTTCTGGTTCACCCCCGAGCCCCGCTACCGGAATTTTTTCAAATTCAAGGCCGGGCAGTTCATCGCTTTCAAGATTCCGATTGCATCGGGTGCGGTCGTTCGCTGCTATTCCATGGCGCGTGCGTCGCGCGATGATGGAACCATTTGCATCGGAGTCAAACGCGTCGAGGGAGGCCTCGGCTCGAACTGGCTCCACGACCATCTGAAGGTCGGCGATCGTCTTCAGGGTTCGCTGCCCTCGGGCCTTTTTACCCTGACGTCGAATCCAGCGCCGTTGAAATTGTTCGCCGCCGGCAGCGGCATCACGCCGATCCTATCGCTCTTTGAGACGGCGCTGGCCGAAACCGAGCGGCCGATCGTGCTTTTATACGCGATCCGAGACCGCGACAGCATCGTGTTCAAAACGACCATCGAAGAACTCGTCGCACGCCATCCTGGCCGTGCCCGTGTTCGATATCATTTCGACGGTGAAGCCGGCGGATATTTGTCGAAATCCGAACTGCGCGAATGGCTCGGAAAGAACAGTGATTCCGAGGTCTATGTGTGCGGGCCGCAGATATTCATGGGCCTATGCGCGGAGGCGGCGGACGAGGCTGGCATTCCGGAAACCGCCCTTCACATCGAGAATTTCAGTCTGCCCGCCCACGAGGAACGCCGCGATTTAGACGCGGCGGACGCCGCCGGCAACGACGTGGCCTTAACGGTGGTGCTCAATGGTCAAAGCCAGACCATCAAATATCACGGCCAGACCACCGTGTTGGCGGCGATGAAGCAAGCGGGGCTCTCGCCGGAATCCTCCTGCGAAGAAGGATTTTGCGGCGCCTGCCGGGCACTCAAGGTCAAGGGCGACATCGAACTCGCGGCCAATTATTGCCTGTCCAACGAAGACCTCGATCTCGGCTGGATATTGACCTGCCAGGCGCGTGTGAAAAGCGAAAAAGCCGAGATTTATTTCGACAATCTGGATTTGGGGCAGACGGTTCGTCGCGATGAAGCGCTGGGCGGTCGAGGGTTGGATCAAATTCCCATGCGAAGGCGGCGCGCGGCGATCGCGCTCGTCTCCGCGGCAGCCTCTTTTCTCATCGCGATCTGGGTCTATCTTTCGCCGCTGCATGCAAGGCTTCTCAATCCGGGTCCGATGATGCCCGGCCATGCCTCGCTCGATTGTATTTCCTGCCACCAAACCGCCCCCGGCACGACGCGCCAGCAAATTCAGGCCATCGTCGGAAAATGGCTGGGATGGCGTCACGATAATCCGCAATTCGCCTACATGCCGCCGCAAAACAGCGATTGCGCGGATTGCCATGAGCGCGCCAACGACCGGCATCCGACCAATCGCTTCAAGGAGCCGCGCTTCTTGAGCGCGCTCGATATCGTGGATGCCCGTACCTGCATGGGCTGTCACACCGAGCATACCGGCGAGCGGGTGGCCAATAACGGGCAATATTGCGCGGCGTGCCACAAGGACGTTGAAGCCAAGCACGATCCGCTCGAGACCTCGCATGTCGCGCTGGCAGCGCAAAACCGCTGGGAGACGTGTCTTCAGTGTCACGATTTTCACGGCAATCACAAACGTGACATTCCAAGAAGCCTCTCGATGAAGCTCGACCTCACAGCGATCGAAAATTATCTGAAAGACGGCGCCGATCCCTTTGGGCCGGAAAAACCCAATCAAGCGAAAAGGGTGCGATGATGAAGATGATTGCATCGATCGTGTCGATATCAGCCATGATCTGCGTCTATCTCTTTGCGACAGCGCCGGTGCCATTGCCGGAGCTTCAGGCGAAGGCGGCATCGGCGAACGCGACGGTCCCGGTTTCCGAGTTGTTTGACGCCGTCAACATGATCAACGCCAAGACCCGTCAGATTTGGACCGCCCGCATCGTCGGCAAGGGGACGGAAGCCGGGCTTAAATTCGAAGAGCATTGGCTGGATGATGGCGAAGAGGCGGGGCCGCTGCCTGCTTTGTTCGTGAGACTGACGGCGCAGAATCTCGAAAAGCAAAAATCCTCGCTGGCGCTTTTCTTGGGCTCGGATCAGCCAATCAACAAAGCCAATTTGTTCCAAGGGGAGCAGGTCGCGCAATTCGCCGCCATCCAACAGGACCGGAATCCGCGGTATTTTTCGATGGCGCGGATGGGCATCGAAGTCGGCATGTATCCGGACCTTGCCTCCGCGCCCGGATGCGTCAGTTGTCACAACCAGCATGAGAGTTCGGCGAAAAAGGATTGGAAGCTGAACGACGTGATGGGCGCGACGACATGGACCTATCCGTCGGACAAAATCAGCGAAAGCGAACTCCACGAATATGTCGGGCAGATTTATACTGCAATCCAAAAATCCTACGAGACCTATATCGACCGCGCCCGAAAATTTTCGGCCAAGGTCAATATCGGCAAGGAATGGCCCGAGAAGGACAATCTTGCTCTGCCCGACTCGGCGACCTTCATGGACGCGATTTTGGAAGCGACCGCGCCGTCCGTGAACAAAAAGATCTATTTGAAAACCGCAGCCGTCCAGAAATGAGATCGTCCATGACCAAGTCAAGCCTGAAGTCGGTTTCGCCGTTTTGGCTCGGCATTGCTACCATGACGGTAGCGACCGGCAGCCTGTCGTTGAAATATGGTTTGGCGCAATGGGCTAAAATCAGCGCGACTGACCGCCACAGTTTTTCGATTCTGACCGGCTTTATGTTGCTCTCGGCCATCGCGTGGCAATGGCGATTATTCTTCAACCGAAACAAGTGCGCCGTTTCGAACGAGCCATTCGAACTGACGGCTCACAAATGGGTCGGCAGCCTGCTTTTTGTTTTTCTTTTCGTTCATGCGGCCGGATGGGGCGCGAGCTTGCAATCTTTTTTGACGCTCGGCATGGCGGTCGTCGTGATGACCGGCTTGTTTCACGTCAAGATACTCAAGCTTAAGTTTCCCAAAATCGGCTTGGTTTGGGAATGGGTTCATTTCGGCGTCTCGGCGATCATGCTGCCTCTGATGGCGATCCATATCTGGGCGGCGTTCGCGTTTAAGGCGTATTAG
>DATGJS010000308.1:0-12116 GCA_035295025.1 Bradyrhizobium sp. | reverse complement strand
TCAAATTCTTCCGCGCCATGGGCGTGCCGCTGCGCACACTTTACGGCCAGACCGAGACACTCGGGGCCTATACCTTGCATCCGGACGAGGCGGTCGATCCCGACACCACGGGTGTGCCGATGGACGAAACCATCGAAATCAGGATCGATAATCCGGACATTCATGGCGTCGGCGAGATCGTGATCCGTCACCCCAACATGTTTCTCGGCTATTACAAGAACGTGGAGGCCTCCGCCGCCGACATCAAAGACGGTTGGCTGCGATCGGGCGATGCTGGTTATTTCAACAACCACCAACAGCTCGTCGTGATCGACCGCATCAAAGATCTCGCTGAGACTTCGCGCGGCGAACGCTTCTCGCCGCAATATCTCGAAAACAAGCTGAAATTTTCGCCCTATATCGCGGAAGCCGTGGTGCTGGGTGCCGGTCGCGAGACGCTCGCCGCCATGCTTTGCATTCGTTTCTCCATCATCTCGAAATGGGCGGAGAAGAACCGCATCGCGTTCACGACCTATACCGATCTTGCCTCACGGGGCGAGGTCTACGCGCTGCTGCAAAAGGAGGTCGAGGCCGTGAACGCCACGCTGCCGCCCGCGCAGCGCATTTCCCGCTTCCTGCTGCTTTATAAGGAACTCGACGCCGACGATGGCGAACTGACGCGCACGCGAAAAGTCCGCCGCGGCGTGATCAACGAGAAATATGCCGACATCATCGCGGCGATCTATGCCGGCAAAAGCGACATTCCGGTCGATACTACGATCCGCTTCCAGGACGGCACTACACAACGCATCCGCACCACGCTGAAAGTGGTTGATCTCTCCCCCACGAGCCCCCTCGCGGAGGCCGCGGAATGAGCTTCTTGGCAGCATTGACATATTTGATCGTCATGCGCGGGCTTGACCCGCGCATCAATCCTCTTCGAACGAAAACTCTTTCTTGGCCGATGGATTGCCGGGTATAGGCGAGCGGAAGCGACGCCGTTCTTCGAACGGCTATGCCCGGCAACGACGAGTGAATTTGCATGAACCTCCAGTTCCTCATTCAGCTCCTGGTCAACGGCCTCGTGGTCGGCACGCTCTACGGCGTGGTCGCGATGTCGTTCGTGCTGATCTACAAGGCCACGCAAGTTGTGAACTTCGCGCAAGGCGAATTGCTTTTGATCGGCGCCTGGGTGTGCTGGGCGCTGCTGACCAAATATGACGTGCCGTTCTGGCTCGCGATGCCGCTGACGCTGGTCTTTATGTTCGCCTTCGGCATCGCTATACAGGTGGTGATCTTGCGGCCGATGATCGGCGAGCCGATCATCTCGGTGATCATGGTGACGATCGGGCTGTCGACCGTGTTCGATGCGGCGCTGAAATGGATATTCGGCGTCAATCCGCAACCGTTCCCGCGCGTCTTCAACAGCCAGTCGCTGAGCTTTCTCGGCCTGCAAATCCAGACGATCTATATGATGAGTCTCGGCGTCTCGGTCGCGATGATGGCCGCCATGGCCTGGTTCTTCCGGGTTTCGAAATATGGCCTTGCGATGCGAGCCACCGCCTTCAACCAGCAAGTCGCGCAGTCGCTCGGCATTTCCGTGAAAAACGTATTTGCGATGGCCTGGGCGATCTCGGCCACCGTCTCGGCGGTGGCGGGCGTCGTGGTCGCGGTCGTCAACGGCGTGTCGTCGGGCCTCTCTGATTACGGCATCAAGGTCTTTCCCGCCGCGATTCTCGGCGGGCTCGATTCGATCGGCGGCGCCGTGCTCGGCGGCATCATTATCGGGCTCCTTGAGAACGTCGCCCAATATATCGATAGCGAATATCTGCACTGGGGCAATCTTTACGAGATCGCGCCCTTCTACGTGCTGATCATCGTGCTCATGATCAAGCCCTACGGCCTGTTCGGCACCAAAGACATCGAGCGGGTGTAACTTCCGATGGCAAACCCCTCCCTCATTCCCTCCGGCGACTTCCGTACCTCCTATGCGGCGGACACCACGATCTTTCCGACCTCAACCAGCCGAAATTTCGCGGTTCTCGGCGTGGCACTGGCCTGTCTCGCGCCGGCGATCCTTTCCAATTATTGGCTGACGATCTCGATCCAGATCGGGATTTTCGCGATCGCCGCACTCGGCCTCAATGTTCTCGTTGGCTTTACCGGGCAAATCTCGATCGGGCATGCCGCGTTCTTTCTCTTCGGCGCGTTCACCTCCGCCTATATCTCCAACCACTTCCCGATTCCGGTGTTCTTCGCCATTCCGCTCGCGGGAATGGCGACGGCGCTGGTCGGGCTGATCTTCGGCGTGCCGGCGGCGCGGCTGAAAGGGCTTTATCTCGTCATCGCGACGCTCGCCGCGCAATATATCCTGCTCGATTTCTTCTCGCGCGCGGAGTGGTTCTCCGGCGGTTCGGTGCCGGCGAGCGCCAATCCGTTTTCGATGTTCGGTTACATTTTCCGCGGCGACCGGCAATATTTCTACGTCGTTCTCGCCTATCTCGTGATCAGCTTTCTGTTGGTGACGAATTTGATGCGCACGCGCGATGGCCGCGCGCTGGTTGCGATCCGAGACCATTATCTCTCCGCCGAGATCATGGGTATCAATTTGACGAAATACCGCACGCTGTCGTTCGGAATCGCGGCATTCTTTGCCGGCATCGCCGGCGCGCTTTATGCGCATTATCAACTGGTGATCTCGCAGGAAGGGTTCGGTATCGAACGCTCGATCCTGTTTTTGGCGATGATCATCATCGGCGGCACCGGCTCGATCATGGGCACCTTGATGGGAACGGCTTTCGTGGTGCTGTTGCCGGAATCGATGGAGTGGATGAGCACGAGCCTCAAAGGCTCCAGCATCGACAAGGCGCTCGCCCTCAACAGCAATATTACATTTTTGCGCGAGATCGCGGTCGGGCTGATCATCATCGGCTTTCTGATGTTCGAGCCCGACGGGCTTGCGCATCGCTGGCGGCAGATCAAGACATATTGGAAACTTTATCCGTTTTCGCATTGAGGTTGCGGCGGATGGGACTAGTGGAGTAGATTTGACATTCGCTCCCCGTGAACGCGAATTCAACAAGCGAATGTCAAATCTAAACTCCACTAGAAACCTGTATTTGCTAGTGGTCCTTTGATTCTAACATTTGCAAAAGTGGCTGCCGAGAAGGGATGCAAATGTTAGAATCGGACCACTAGAATGGCGTTCAAACAAACAATCCGGAGGAAACCTATGACCTTGAAATCTTTAACGGGCACCGTGTCTCTTGTCGTCATGCTGATGGCCGCGGCAGCGAGCGCGCAAGCCCAGATCGCCATCGGGCATCTGGAAGACCTCTCGGGCGGCACCTCCGACGTCGGCACGCCTTACGGACAGGGTGTCGCGGACACTTTCGCCTGGATCAACAAGAATGGCGGCGTGGGCGGCAAGCAGCTCGCCGTCGACAGCAACGATTACGGCTATCAGGTGCCGCGCGCGATCGCGCTCTACAAGAAATGGTCGGCGCCCGACAACAAAGTCGCGGCGATCATGGGCTGGGGTACGGCCGACACCGAGGCACTCACCGGATTTTTGGCACAGGACAAAATTCCTGACATGTCCGGCTCCTATGCCGCGGCGCTGAGCGACCCCGAAGGGACAAGCGGCAAGGCGAAAGCAGCCCCCTATAATTTCTTCTACGGCCCGACCTATTCGGACGCGTTGCGCGCCGAACTCACCTGGGCGGCCGAGGACTGGAAAGCCAAGGGCAAGCCGGGCAAACCGAAATTCGTTCACATGGGCGCCAACCATCCCTATCCGAACGCACCGAAGGCCGCCGGCGAAGCGCTCGCGGCCGAACTGGGCTTTGAGGTGCTGCCGCCCTTGGTGTTTGCGTTATCGCCCGGCGATTACAGCGCGCAATGTCTGAGCCTGAAAAGCGCGGGCGCCAATTATGCTTATCTCGGCAATACGGCGGCTTCCAACATCTCGGTCATGAAGGCCTGCAAGACGGCCGGCGTGGACGTGCAATTTCTCTCCAATGTCTGGGGCATGGACGAGAACGCGGCCAAGACCGCGGGCGATGCCGCCGATGGCGTGATCTTCCCCTTGCGCACGGCGGTCGGCTGGGGCGGCAACGCGCCCGGCATGAAGACCGTGATGGAAGTTTCCAAAATGAGCGATCCGACCGGGAAGGTTTACCGCCCGGTGCATTACATCGCCGCCGTCTGCTCCGCGCTTTATATGAAGGAAGCGCTGGACTGGGCCGCGAAGAATGGCGGCGCAACGGGCGAGAATGTCGCCAAAGGCTTTTATCAAAAAGCCAATTGGGTGCCGGCGGGCATGGACGGAGTCTGCAATCCCTCAAGCTGGACCGACAAGGACCATCGCGCCACGCTCAAGGTCGATCTCTACCGCGCCAAGATTTCCGGTCCGACTGACGGCGACATCAATGATGTGATGGCCAAGGGCACGATCAAGCTGGAAAAGGTCAAGACCGTCGAACTGCCGCGCAAAGCCGACTGGTTCGGGTGGTGAGTTGCCTAGCGGCAATCCCAACGCACTCCGCTGTCGTCCTTCCGCCAGGGCGAGGACGACGGTGAGAGGTATCAGGACATGACAGAAGCAACTGAACTCGATCGCTCGTCTATTGCCGCAGCGTCCACCTCCATACCCCTCCTCGCGGTGCGCAACATCGAGGTCGTGTATGACGACGTCATTCTGGTGCTGCGCGGCTTGAGCCTGGACGTGCCGAAGGGATCGATCGTGGCACTGCTGGGGGCCAACGGCGCGGGAAAATCGACCACGCTGAAAGCGATTTCCGGACTGCTCAAAACCGAAGACGGCGAGGTGACGCGCGGCGAAATCCGCTTCGATGGCGAACGTATCGACGGCATCGATCCCGAGAGAATCGTCCGCCGCGGCATCTTCCAGGTGATGGAGGGCCGGCGCATCATCGCCGACATGACGTCGCTGGAGAATTTGCGGCTCGGGGCCTTCACTCGCCGCGACAAGGAGGTCGCGAGCGACATCGAAATGGTCTTCAACTATTTCCCGCGGCTAAAGGAGCGCACCGGGCTTGCCGGCTATCTCTCCGGCGGCGAACAGCAGATGCTCGCGATCGGACGCGCGCTGATGGCGCGGCCGAAAATGATCCTGATGGACGAACCTTCGATGGGCCTTTCGCCGCTTCTGGTGAAAGAAGTATTCGCCATCATCAAAGCGATCAACCGCGACCTCGGCGTCACGATTCTTTTGGTGGAGCAAAACGCGCGCGCGGCGCTTTCGGTCGCAAGCCACGGCTATATCATGGAGCAAGGCAAGGTGGTGCTCGATGGCACCGCCGACGAATTGCGCGACAATGAGGACGTGAAGGAATTTTACCTGGGCGGCGCCGGCGACCAGCGCAAGAGTTTTAAAAATTTGAAAAGTTTTAAACGGCGGAAGCGTTGGTTGTGAGCGCGGACCACTACGATGCCCTTGAAACCCGCGACCCTGCAACTCGCGAAGCGGAACTGTTTTCGCGACTCCCGGACGTGCTGCGCCGCGCGATGGCCACGCCCGGCTATGCCGAGCATCTCCGTGGCATCGACCCGGCGGAGATCACAAGCCGCGCGGCACTCGCCACGCTGCCGGTGCTGCGAAAAGCCGCGTTGCCTTCGCTCCATAAAGCCGTCCCGCCCTTTGGCGGCTTCGTGACCGGTCTCCCCGGCGCGTTTGGACGGCTCTATACGTCGCCAGGACCGATTTTCGAGCCCGAGCCCGCGCGCGCCGATCCCTGGCGCGGCGCACGCGCGCTGTTTGCCGCGGGCTTTCGCGAAGGCGACGTGGTGCTCAACACTTTCAGCTATCACCTCACCCCTGGCGGCTTCATTTTCGACACCGCCGCGCGGGCGCTCGGTTGCGCGGTCATCCCAGCAGGCCCCGGCAATACCGACGCGCAACTCGAGTTGATCGAGGCTTACCGGCCGATCGGCTATTGCGGCACGCCCGATTTTCTGAAAATTCTGCTGGACGCGGCGATAAACGCCGGTCGTGACCTGTCCTCGCTCAAGCGTGCGGTGGTATCCGGCGCGGCGTTTCCGAAATCGTTGCAAGAGGAAATCAAATCACGCGGCATCGATGCCTATCAGGCTTTCGGCACCGCCGATCTCGGCCTGATCGCCTATGACACCTCGGCGCGTGACGGCTTGGTGGTGAACGAGGATTTGATCCTTGAAATCGTCAAGCCCGGCACTGGAGAGCCGGTCAGCGACGGCGATGTCGGCGAGATCGTCGTGACCTCGCTCGATGCCGATCATCCCTGGATACGCCTTGCGCTTGGCGACCTCACGGCCATGCTTCCAGGTCCGAGCCCATGCGGCCGCACCAACGGGCGTATCAAGGGTTGGATGGGGCGCGCCGATCAAACGACAAAGGTCAAGGGCATGTTCGTCCTGCCCGAGCAGATCGCCGAAATCGGAAAACACCATCCCGAACTTGGGCGGTTGCGCCTTGTCGTCCGACGCGACAATGAGCAGGACGTGATGCTGCTGCGGTGCGAATGCGCTGCACCGAGTGAGGCACTTCGCGACGCAATTGCCACGAGCTTGCGCGCGGTGACAAAGCTCAACGGCGGCGTCGAGCTGGTCGCACCCAAAAGCCTGCCGAATGACGGCAAGGTAATAGCGGATGAGCGGGTTAACTAAGACGTTCTCTCAGGACGATCCCGGCACCATCCATGCGCATCGGCATATCTGGCACCGGATCAAGCGCTCGGTCCGACCGAAGCGCTCTAACAACTGGCACGTGGCTTTAAATTTTGCTACAGTTCGGCGGCTGTGCGCGTGGGGTGGGAATGTCAGATCCGGTTAGAAGATTTTCTTACATCGACGCCTTGCGTGGTTATGCCATCCTCCTGGTGATTGCAGTCCACACCTCCCAGCTGTTCTCCGATCTTCCTGGACCACTTGCAACGATTCTCAACCAGGGCGCCCGCGGAGTGCAGCTCTTCTTCGTGACAAGCGCTTTCACGCTGTCCCTCTCTTGGGTCGCGCGACACGAAACTGCCGCGGATTTCTTTATGCGGCGGCTGTTTCGAATAGCGCCAATGTTCTGGATTGCGATTATCTTCTTCCTTTGGTTGAACGGCGTCGGCCCATCGACTTACGCCCCCGAAGGACTAGGCCTCAGGCAAATCGTTTTGAACGTCCTGTTAGCCCACGGCTTTTGGCCCGACACGATGTCAAGCGTGGTGCCCGGCGGATGGTCAGTCGCCGATGAAGTCATATTCTACCTCTTGTTTCCTCTCATGGTTCCGCCGCTATTGAAGGCGAGTTGGCGATCACTCTTCACGGTTGCCGTCATCGCCATCGTTGTGGGCGCCCAGGTTTCACGGCTGTTGGAAGCCCTGTCCTATCTTTTCTTGCCCTCATCGCTTGAGAGTATTGCCGGAATATATTTCTCGCAGTGGTTTCCACGCCAGTTACCTTGTTTCATCTTTGGGGTGGCGCTGTTCAAGTTTTCCACAGAACGGGACAGCGTCCCCGAGTGGCTGGCGAAGAGTGCCTGTGTTCTCGGAATCGCTCTGATGCTTGTCTTTCCGTTCCTTGAGGGCGTGAAACATATGCTGCCGCTTGGACTGGCGACCAGTTACGGAATTGCCTTCTCGCTATTTGTCTTCTCGCTGATGTATTGGCCTGCATCACCGTTAGTAAGCAGTGCTGCCGTGTGGATCGGTAAAGTCAGCTACAGCGCGTATTTCGTGCACTTTGCTGTTTTGTACCGTTTTCCGCCGCTTCCTCCGACCGGTCTGGCGCCGCTCGATTTTGCAATCGTCTATGCGATGGTGGTCGCTTCGACCGTTGCGATTTCTTTCCTCACCTACCGGTTTATCGAGACGCCAATGATCCGGTTGGGGAGTACGCTCATCGAAGCTCGGCGGGCGTTACGGATCCGACCAGCTAAGGCGTAAACCGCTTCGACGAATCCACCGCACCTTATATTCATTCACTCGATCAGGCCGGTGAGCCTTCCCGGCCTGCGCGCCACTTATTTGAATCGATTCCGGACAACGACCAAAGTTCGCATCGTGCAAAAAGGAAGAAAAGCTCGCGAATGCAGTTCGGCGAAGGGGCGTCATCCAGAGTCGAGTTCACCAACCGGCCGCGGGGCCTTGCTGTGGTTGCCGTTGTCGTCAGCCACTTTGCCGGCATTTTCTGGTTCAATCCGGCGACGGTGTCGACCTTAACAAACTTGCCGGGGAGCGCTTTCGATACGCCGACCAGCATTCCGGTGGGTTTCAAGATGCTCAACGCCTTGCGAATATCTCACTGGGGGAGGGCGTTCGGTGTCTTCATCAGCGCGGCATAACGTTATCTTTGCCACGCCTGATCGCCCGAGGAGCGTGGACGCACGACAGAAGGCAGAATGCCAAAGTCAGGCAACGGCGGTTGCATCGGCGAGGCAAAAAAGCTCCCGCTGATCGTTGGCGGGAGCTTTGCATTCGATTCCTAGAGCATGATCCGGAAAAGTGTGAAGCGGTTTTCCGAAAAGATCATGCTCCAACAAAGAATTAAAGCGCGATGACGATTCGACTAAATCTCATCGCGCTTTAGAGCTTGAGATTCCCGGTGTTCGTCCGCCTGGTCAGGTCCTGTGATACTCGCGAAACCATTTGGCAAAACGCGCAATACCGTCTTCGATCGTGGTTGACGGCTTGAATCCCACATCGCGGATCAAGTCGTCGACATCCGCATAGGTGGCCGGCACATCGCCGGGCTGCATCGGCAGCATTTCCTTGATCGCAGGCCGGCCGAATTCCTTCTCGAGCAACGCAACCACATGCATGAGTTCTTCGGGACGGTTATTGCCGATATTGTAGATCTTCCACGGTGCCGCGCTGGAAGCGGGGTCGGGCGCAGCGCCCGACCAGTCGGAATTGCCTTGTGGCGGGCGATCCACGAGGCGGGCCATCGCTTCGACGACGTCGTCAACGTAAGTGAAATCCCGGCGCATATTGCCGTGATTGAACAGCTTTACCGGCTTTCCCTCGAGAATCGCCTTGGCAAAAATGAACATCGCCATGTCCGGCCGGCCCCAGGGGCCATACACCGTGAAAAAACGAAGACCGGTCGTGGGGAGCCGGTATAGATGGCTGTAGGAATGCGCCATCAGTTCGTTGGCTTTTTTCGACGCGGCATACAGGCTGATCGGGTGATCGACATTGTCCCGCGCCGAAAACGGCAATTTCGTATTGGCACCATAAACCGAGGATGAGGACGCGAACAAAAGATGCCGGCAATCATTGTGGCGGCACCCTTCCAGCACGTTGATAAAACCCTCAATATTCGCATCAATATAGGCGTGAGGGTTTTGCAGCGAATAGCGAACGCCGGCTTGGGCGGCGAGGTGAATCACAACGGGAAAACGATGCTGCGCGAAAAGTGATTTCGTCGGCTGGCGGTTGGCCAGATCAAGCTTCACAAACGTGAAATTGGCATGTCGCTTCAGAACATCGAGCCGCGCTTCCTTCAGGTGTGGATCGTAATAGTCGTTGACGCTGTCGAGACCAACGACGGTGCACCCCGAAGATAATAGGCGGTGCGCGACATGAAAACCGATGAAGCCTGCGGCCCCGGTAACGAGGATTGCGTTATCGGTCATGGTCAACCTCAGAGCCGCCACAGCTCGATGCCGTCAGGCTTCGAGCTTCGATCGAGCTTCATTTTCACGTCGAAAACAAGGCCGCCGCCACCGTTCAGAAGCTTTTGCATCAGCGGCCAGCCGCCTTCGACGTAACTGCTATGCGCGACCGCCAGAATAACCGCATCCGCCGGCCGCAACGCGTCCAGTTCTGTGACAGTCAAACCGTATTCATGCCGCGCGTCCACGGGATTTGCCAGGGGATCGTGCACCTGCACCTGAAGACCGAAGGATTCAAGCTCATGGACGATATCGATGACGCGAGAATTGCGTGTATCCGGCACGTCCTCCTTGAAGGTCAGGCCGAGAATCGTGACCACAGCTCCGGCACCTTTCCGGCGTAGCAGCCCGCGAATGCATTCCCGCGCGATGCGCTGACCCATGCCGTCGTTGATGCGACGGCCGGCCAGGATGACCTCCGGGTGATAGCCGGCTTTTTCGGCCCGATAGGTCAGGTAATAGGGATCTACGCCAATGCAATGCCCGCCGACAAGACCTGGCTGGAAGGGGAGGAAATTCCATTTCGTCCGCGCCGCGGCCAGCACGTCGCCCGTGTCGATATCGAGCGCCTGAAAAATCAACGACAACTCGTTCATGAAGGCAATGTTGAGATCGCGTTGTGTGTTTTCGATAACCTTGGCCGCCTCGGCGACCTTGATCGAGGGTGCGCGATGAATGCCCGCCTTCACGACCGAGCCATACACATCGGCGACGATATCGAGCGTCTGTCGATTTTGCGCCGAAACCACTTTGACGATCGATTCAAAGCGGTGTTGCTTGTCGCCGGGGTTGATGCGCTCCGGCGAATAGCCGACGTTGAAATCGGTTCCGACCTTGAGCCCCGAGCGTCGCTCCAGAATCGGCGCGCATTCCTCTTCGACGGTTCCAGGGTAAACCGTCGATTCATAGACAACGATGTCGCCCTTCTTGAGCGCGCCGCCGATCAGATTTGAGGCCTCGAATATCGCACGAAGATCCGGCCGCCGCGCATCGTCAATCGGAGTCGGAACCGTCACGATAAAAAAATCGGAAGCATCGAGCGCTTCCGCATCGCAGGTAAATCTCAGCGAAGGATGTTTGAGGTCTATGGAATCGACCTCACGCGTGCGATCGATCCCCTCGTTCAACTCGCGGACACGCGCCTTGTCGATATCGAAACCTGTGACCGAGAAGCCTTCACGCGCGAAGGCCGCCGCCACCGGCAACCCGACATAACCCAAACCAATGACCGCGATCTTACGCCGATGCAACATCAGAATTGAGCCTCTCCATGACAGGCAAAGTAGAACTCATCGCGAGCACCATGCATCGTGCCAAGCCTGAGCCATCAGCACATTCCAGAGCCAGGAGCCGTGATTACGGCGGCCGCTCATGTGTTCGTTCATTCTATCCGCCACACGCTTCACATGGAACAAGTTTTGAGATTGCAACCGCGCTGGCGACAGAAAATCGTAAGCCCATGATTTGAGAGGGCCGCGCAGCCAATCATCGATCGGAATGGAAAAGCCTGTCTTTGGCCGATCAATCAATTTGGCGGGGACGTGCCGATAGAGCAATTGCCTGATCAGCCACTTACCGCGGCCTTCGCGGACCTTCATGCAAGGGGGAATTCTGGCCGAAAACTCCACAACATCCTTATCCAAAAATGGCACCCGGGCGGCAGTTTCTTGAAGCCGCTCCAGATGGTCGATGGCGCCGGCACATAAGCATAGCGCATGAAAGCCGTCATTGCCGCGCGGTCGAGCGAGGGCGCCCATGCCGGGTGTTTTGCCAACGCCTTCAATTCGGATCCAAAGACGAGGTCTCCCCCGCACCAGCCGTAAAACAGCGGCTTCTCGCCGAGCCGATCGCGAGCAAGCGTCAGCGTCCGCTCGCGCTCGTCCCACAGCGCGAAAGCAAACATTCCGGAGCAGCGCCGCAAAGCTTCCGCAACACCCCATTGTCTGACGGCATAGAGCAGCGTTTCCGTGTCCGAACGCCCGCGCCAATTCGGTGCAGCGCCCAGCGCTTCAAGTTCGGCGCGAATATCCAGGTGGTTATAGATTTCGCCATTGAAGGTGGTCGTCAATCGCCCGCAATCACTGCGCATCGGCTGGCTGCCTGCCTCCGACAATTCGATAACGGCGAGTCTGCGATGCCCGAAAGCGACGCCCTGGGACGCATTGGTCCAAAAACCGGCAGCATCCGGTCCGCGATGGACCAGCGCTTCCGTCATATCTCGAGCAATCGCAGTGAGACGGCTCTCCTCACCGCCGGCCGGCCGGAACAGGCCCGCGATGCCGCACATCAGCGCGCATTCCCTTCAACGTCGGACGAAAATATCTTCAGCCCTTCCTGCAATTGCCGCCATTCTCGTTCGATGACGGGAGAAACCGGCTTGAATCGGATGAGCTGCATTTGCGGATTGAAACCCAAACTAAGTGTAGCGATATCAACCGCGCTTTTCGCGGCATGGTTTGCGATGCCGGTCAGTGCG
>DATGJS010000307.1:0-12165 GCA_035295025.1 Bradyrhizobium sp. | reverse complement strand
CAAGACGGCGCCGATATTGTGGACGATGCTGCGGCTTCGAACGCGCAGCCGCTCGATGCCGATGGCCATCGCGAGCGAGGCGCAAACTTCCAGCGCCGTCTCGGTCAAGCCGAAAATGTCACGATAGACATTCCCGCCATTCACAGCGTGGCGGATCTCCATGAACACGAGCAGCACCGTGAACAGAATCGCAGCCGCCTCCACCGCACGCAAGGAGGCATCGTCCGCCCGCCGCCGCAGAAAGATGCTTCCCGCCCAGAACGACAGCGCCGGAATGCCATAACCCCAGAGCAGCCAGTTGAAGATCGGCGTCGTTCCGACGGCAGCGCCGACGATGCGTGGCTCGTAGCCGATGCGCAGAACCACGATGCCTGCGAGAATCGCCGACAGGACCCTTAGGAAAGGAATCGGCCGTTGCGTCGAAACCCACGCGGCCCCCGTCGAGCTCAGTGCGAGCGCGATGGTGAGCCAACCTTTTTCGAGCGTAAAGGTCAGCGCCAGCGCCAAAGCGGCGAGTGTGCCGGTGGCAAACAGCGCGGTCGAAATGGCAAGGCCGGGGCGGATGTCCCGCTTGGTCAATTGTTCGGTGGCCGCGGCAAAAGCGGCCGCCAGGAGCACCGCAAGAATCGAAAGCGGCACTGAACGATCGAGATGGGCGATGCGGGCATAAAGCGCGATCAACAGCGCCAGCGGCGTAAAGACGCCCGTCGCCGACCATATCGCCGGCACCAGCGCATTGGCCGCGCGGCCTTGCGCGAGAAATCCAGCGCCGCCGAAGCCGGCCGCAAAAATGGCGGCCGCCACTAGATGCAGCGATACGGAGCTTTCGATGGCGGAAGGACCGATGCCTGGTAGCGGTCCGCCCGGCAAAACCGCCATGTCTGGATTGGCGCGCACCGCCCATTCGAAAAAGACGATGCCGACAAAAGCGGAGGCAAAAGCCAGCGCGCCGGTCGCGGCCGGCGCGCGCCACGCCACGAACAATGTTGTGGCGATCAGAATCGCAAAGACAATGAGGGCCGCGTCGGCATGGAAGCTGACCTGCACGATCAGCATCGCGCCAAAGAGATAGGCCGCGAGCGATCCCGATGAAACCGGCTCGACGCTGTCGTCACTTGCGGCCGGGCCGAACAGGAAGCCGCACACCACCAGAAGAGCCGCCAACGCAAATCCCGACATCACGTGGAACGCATAGGGTCCCACCATTGGCGGATCGAATCGCAGAACCGGCAAGGTCCAGATCAGCGCCAGCGCGATCGTGGTTGCCGCAAGCCAGCTCCACAGTCTGATCCGCGCGAGACCAAAGGCGGCCCCGCTGACAATGGTGAGGTAGATGTAGAGCGCCCAAAAATCTGGCTTCTCGGAGGACACCAGAACAGGCGTGCCGAACGCGGCGACGATGCCGAGCCCTGCGAGTATCGGTCCGTGCAGCAGTGCCGCAGCCAACGTGCCCAGCGCCACCAGCCCAAGCAGGATGAAGGCCGAGGCCGGCGCAAGAAAATCGTAAAGCGCATAGGCCGCATAGACGGTTGCGAATGCGACCGCGGTTCCGGCCGCGGTCAGAATCGCGGGGATGTTGGCGATCGGCAACACAGAAATCGCGGACGTGCTTTCGGTGCGCCGCGTCCATTCGCCACCCGCAAGCAAAGAGAGCGCGAACGCGCCGCCAAGCAAGGTCCGCACACCGGGGCCGATTAAGCCGGCCTCAATCGAATAACGGACCATGAAGAACCCGCCGAGCGCCAATGTCAGCCCGCCCAGCCAGACCACCCAGCGGGTGCCGATGCGTTCTTCGAAGCCGGGCGAGGCTTGCGGAAGCGGCGGCGGCATTGTGGCCGTCACGCTGGCGGCATCGTTCGGTGCGGACGGCGGAGCTTGGTGGAGCGGCGCAGTCGGTTCGCTTCGAGCGGAGACGGTTGCGGTCTCGGGCGTTGTGACCAGCGCGGGCTCTTCGGACGGCGCAAACGGCGGGGGGGCTGGCTGCGCGCGCCAGCCGCCCGCCTCGATAGCGTTCAACCTCGCCTGAAGGGTTGCTGCCTGATCGGAAGCCTTGAGCGCGATGATTAGCGCGACCACTGCGACCACCAGGATCGCAATCACAAAGAGTTCAAACATCAGGCCTCCGGGCTGTTCGCAGCCAATGTTGATGGCGAGCGCATTCTAGCTGAGTGTCTATTCGGACCGTACAAGTTCAAATCGGTGGACAGTGTCGGCGGCGGAGGTCATTCCAGATCGATGCGAAATGGCCTGCCCTCAGCCATCATGCTTGAAGGGCCCATTTCATCGAGCGCCTGTATCATCCGCCCCTGACGCCCGAGCGCCTTGTCCGCCAGGCTGACGATCAGGCGATTGGGCGCGGCAATCGGCGAGGCCGCCCTTATCTGACGCGCGACCACGATTTCGTCGCGATGCGGATTGAGCGCGCAAACAGCGGCAAAGGCGCTCGCGGTCGAGCGGCTGATGCCGGCATAGCAGTGAATGACCAACGGCGCACGACGGTCCCAGTCTTGCACGAATTGCAGGACTTGCGCGATATGGGCTTCCGACGGCGCGACGAAACCTTCGATCTGTTCGGTGATATCGTCCATCTGCACTTTCAGGTGATGGGCGGGATGCACGGATTGCGGCCTGACCACCTGATCGACATTGGCCATCACGGTCAGAACGTGGCTCGCGCCGGTGGCCTTGACGGTTGCGGGAAGGGCGGCGAGCGAGCAGACGTGGATCATGGTTCTTCCTTCTTGTTGGCCGGATTATACGGCGACGTGCCGAGGCGGTGAAGGGTGTAACCGCGTGGTTCTAGAGCATGATCCGGAAAAGTGTGAAGCGGTTTTCCGAAAAGATCATACTCAAACAAAGAATTAAAGCGCGATGACGATTCAACCAAATCTCATCGCGCTTTAGCGGTCCGATTCTAACATTTGCATCCCTTCTCGGCGGTCACTTTGGCAAATGTTGGAATTAAAGGACCACTAGCAAATATAGGTTCTAATGGAGTTTTAGATTTGACATTCGCTTATTGAATTCGCGGTCACGGGGAGCGAATGTCAAATCTACTCCACTAGAGCATGATGAGATTGGTCGAATCGTCATCGCGCTTTAATTCTTTGTTATCTCCGCGCAAACGCCTTTGGCGTTTGTCGCGAGGGGAAAAATCGCTTCACATTCCGCGATCCAAGTGCGGGGCAGGCTTTTTCCAAAGCGTCCATCGCATCCCGCGCTCAACGTTCGTGACGATTCGCGAAGCCTCCCTCTTGAGGGGCGCGGGACGGCGGGAATCATGCGGGTGATTTGGGGGATAGACAAAGCAAAATATTTTTGGGGTGAAAGCTGGATTAGATTTTTGAAAAACGACACGGGCAAATCAAGTAGGTTCCCTCTTCAGGAAAATCAAAAGAAAGAATGCTTGTGTCGCTGTCTAACCACTCGCTGCAACCTTGCGGAGCGTGCGATAGAACTGCTTCGAATCGCGGCCGAGTAGCGCTTCCACTTCGTTATTGAGCTGAGTCATTGCTAAATCGAGAGGCTTTCGAAGTGCCCGCCCGCGTTCGGTTAGATACAGACGATAAATGCGCCGGTCGTCGCCGTCAGGTCGGCGTTCTACGACACCAGCGCGTTCGAGCCGATCGATGACGCCGGTCATTGTGGCGCTATCGATAACCAAGCGAGCGCCCAACTCCGCGCCTGTTTGCCCATCTCCTTCCCAAAGCACGCACAACGCCGCGTACTGAACCGGAGTCACGTCATGCTTGGCGAGCAGCTCCTTTGCTCTGCGCGTCACGCGCTGTTGCGCTTTGCCAAGTAAATAACTGATGCAGTTCTCGATTTTGTCCATGACCTTTTCTCGTCGGGTGGCCGTTGACGTAATGTACGTATACATGTTACGTGTATACTAGTTATATATGATATAATCTATATGTCCCATTCGACGGATTTCACGATGGAACAAGCCGGGTTCTTAACCACTGATGAAGGTTTGATTGAGGAACGGCGGTGCGTCGCGATCATAGACGCGGCGCTACCGGCCGGCAAAGCTGCCAATGCGGCTGCCGTCCTGGCCTTGACGACGGGAGCCCGGCATCCCGACCTTGTCGGGGAGGAGCTTTTCGACTCCGCGGGTAATAATCACCCTGGTCTCATATCCATCGGAATTCCCGTTCTCGGTGCCCCGAGGGACGAACTTCCATCTATTCGGCGCAAGGCAGCTGACGCTGGTATTGAGGTTGTCGACTTTCCAATTCAGGGTCAACAAACTAACGACTACACGGAATTCAGGCGGATGCTGAAAAGTACCGATCCCGAGAAGATCGCATATTTGGGGCTCATGCTGCTTGGCGCAAAGAAGAAGGTCAGCCGAATTGTTAGCAAATATTCACTTCTACGCCATCCCTAAACGGCGCCAAATGGACGAGACGGGAAAATCAAGCCGAAGTTATTGGTGTCCCTACCGCGAGAAATTAACCGGCGCGGTGTAGCTGTCCCGCTCGCCCGGTTTGGTCGGGGGAAATGGCGGGAAGGGGCTGGCGCGTTTAAGAAGGGTAAGCGCCTCCTGATCGAGGACGGCATGGCCCGACGATTTTGTCACCGCGCTTTCGATCACCTCGCCCGCGCGGTTCAATTCAAAGCGCACGACGACAACACCGGAAGCCCCGCGTGCGGTCGCCGGATAGCGCTTGAAGCGCTGCAAATGCCCAAAGACCAACGCATTATAGGCCTTGTCGGCGGCCTCGCTGAACTGACCGATATGTTCCGTCTTCGGCGGCGCGCGAGTTTCCGGGGCGGGGGGTTGGACAACGGGTCGGGGCGTTTCGATTTCCTTTTCCTGGATTTTCGGCAGTGCGACCTCGGCTTGCGCGGGAGGAAGGGGCTCCAGTTTTTCGGGCGGCTTTTCCTCTTCGATCAAGTGTTGCCGCGTTTCTTCGGCTTCCTGCATGGCCGGTCCGACCGCGATGTCTTGATCCTGGAGGTCGGGCGAGCTTGATTGCGTCGGCAAAAGCGACACCGCGATGGCGGGCAAAATTGTCGGCTCGATGGCTTGGCGGGTCTGCCATAGGGCGATCGAGGCCAGCATCGCATGGATGAACAGCACCGTGAGAGCGGCAAAGGCCCAGCGCGGAAAACTTCGATATTGCGGCAGATGAAGCGCGAGCGCGGTCATTTTTTGGCCGGTGCCGTTTCGAGTCCGACCAAAGCGAGTTTCAGATAGCCGGATTCGCGCAACACATTCATGATCGACATCAGTTCGCCATAACTCACCGCTTGGTCGGCGCGGACAAAGATGGTTTGGTCTTTGCGGTCGCCGGTCGCGGCGTCGAGCGCGCGGGGCAACGTCTCGCGGTCGATGACGGCATTGCCGAGTGCGATCGAAAGATCGGATTTGATGGTCAGGAAGACCGGCTTCTCGGGCCGTGGTTGTTCGGGCGCGGTCGAGGCCGGCAAATTGACGCCGATATCGACGGTTGCCAAGGGGGCGGCCACCATGAAGATGATCAGCAAAACCAGGATGACATCGATGAACGGCGTGACATTGATCTCGTGCTGAATCTCGAGATCGTCACCGCTCGCAGGCGAACCGAGACGCAGGGCCATATCGGTCACTCCGCCGCGTGTTGACGAGAAACCGCGATCTGGCGCTGACTGCGGCTGACCATCAGCAGGAGCTGCGCCGAAGCGTCCCCGAGCAGGGTGCGATAGCCGGCGATCACGCGCGCGAGGTGGTTGTAGATCACCACCGCCGGAATGGCCGCGACCAGCCCGAGCGCGGTGGCCAGCAAGGCTTCGGCAATTCCAGGGGCGACCACCGCGAGATTGGTGGTTTGGGATTGCGAAATGCCGATGAAAGAATTCATGATTCCCCAAACCGTGCCGAACAGGCCGACGAACGGCGCCGTGGCGCCGATGGTCGCCAGAATGCCTACGCCGCGCGAGGCTTGGCGGATCATCGCCGCTTCGACGCGTTCCAGCCGCAAGGCGACGCGCTCCTTAAAGCCGTCATCGACAATGCCGCCGGACAATTGCGCCTCGCGCGCCGTGGAAGATACCAACTGCGCCACCGCGTCGCGTTCCTCGCCGCAGGCCTGCAACGCCTCGGCAGCACCGATGCCTGTTTCCAGCATCTCGATGCGCCGCAACGCCAGGCGCTTTGCCGATCGCAATTCGATGGTCTTGGCAAGCCACACCGTCCAGGTGACGAGAGAGACAAAAGCCAGCCCGACCATGACGGCCTTCACCACGAGGTCGGCGTTGAGGAACATGCCCCATGGCGACAGGTTGCGCGGCAGAAGCAGCGAGGGCGCCTCCGCCGAGGCCGTCTGTGCAATCATCGCGATTGCCAAAGCCAGGCTTGCCGTCTTCCCTCCGTGCCAAATCGCGCCGCGCCGTAACGCTTGAGGACGATGGTGCGGCGCCATTTCGTGATTCATGATCTTGATCCTGCCGTTCATATTTTCTGTTTGATGCCGAAATAGAAGCCGCGGCGGGGCCCGAATTGCGGCGCGAAGACGCCGACGCCCGACCCGTCCCTGATTTCGTAGATGGTATCGAACAGGTTGACGATGTCGAAGCGGAGCGTCGTCGGCTTGTCCGGCGCCACGATGTTGAAATCGTGCGAAACGCCGAGATTGACCTGGGTGTAAGCAGGCACGTGGTCGGTATTGGCAAAGCCGGAACGAAGTCCGCTGCCATAGATCATTGAAACGCTGTAGCGGGTGCCGTCCCAGAGATAGGATGCGCCGGTCGAGGCGGTCAATTGCTGCGCGTGGTCGGTGAAGATGTAGTGAGTGGCGATGAATGCCAGGTCGTCGGGCGCAAACAGGAATTGGTTCGATACGATGTTTTTGCCGATTTGCGTCGCCCAGGCGAGATTGCCATAGGCGCGAAAATTGCCGTTGGTGTAGTTGGCCTTGAGTTCGAGCCCTTCATTGATGCCGTTGGCATAGTTGAAGCCGCTCAACACATAGGCTTGGCCGAATTGGCCGTCGTCGAGCAAGTCGGTGGCGAGTTTGTAATAGGCGTCGGCGCCGACTTCGAGGCCGGGGATCGCGGCAATTTTCTGAACGACGCCGATGTCGAAGACATGCGAGCGTTCCGGCAAAACGGGGTCGTTGATCGGAACCTGCGGGGTTTGCGTGTTGGCGGGTGCGCTCGGTGGCGTGACCAACGCGAGATTGACCGGGGCTGCGATGACCTGTGTCGGCGGAGTAAAGTTGCGGGCATAGCCGGCGTGGAAGGTGGTCTCGTCGGTCGGCTTCCAGGTCAGGCTGACGCGCGGGCTTAGCTGATTGGCATCGACATATTGATACATCTGGTCGAAGCGCAGCCCGGCATTGAGCGTCCACTGATTGTTGATCCGCCATTCGTCTTGAAGATAGGTGCCGATCAGCCAGCCGGTCTTGGCGCTGGTATCGAACACGGTAAAGGGAGGGCCGAACGCGGCTCCCGTGACCGGATCGGTTTGATTGCCGGTGAGGGGATCGACCGGCAAGACCTGAGAAATGTTCGTGACCAGCGATCGCTCGGCGCTTACCGTGAGTCCGAACCGCAGCGTATGCGCATAACCGATGCGCCAAGCGGTATCTTCCTGAATGCCGTTGGTGAAGCTCTGGCGATATACGTTGGAGGCGACGCCATTGATGAGCAGGTCGCCGACCTGATCGGGCATGAAATGCAGTTGGTTGTAGCGGTTGAAATAGGAGACCTGATAGTCGATGTCCTCGATCGATTTTTGATAGGCAAGGACGTTGAACTGGCTGAGCTCCGACTGCCGTTCGTTGAGGAGGGATGAATCGAAGGTGTTTTGTCCGAACGCCGTGAAATTCGCCGGCTGTCCGGGATTGTTGGGGATCTGGAATGCCGCGTTCGAAATCCCGCTGATGAAGGTCAGCCGGCTGGTGGGGTCGAGCACGGTGGAAAGATAAAGAAATCCTTTTTCCTGCGAGGTGTGATCGTGAATGGCCTCGTTGGCAGGCGTCGGATTTTCGATTCCCAGGTTGTTCTGCAAATAGCGTCCCGACACGAAATATTGGGTCTGGCCGGCCGTGCCGCCATATTCGAAACTCGGGGTGATGGAGCCGTGGCTGCCGCCATAAAGGCTGACGCTGCCGCTATTGTTGAAAACGTCATTTTTGGTTTGGATGTCGACGACGCCGGCGGTGCGCAAGCCATATTGCGCCGGCAACGCGCCGGTAATCAAAGTGAGATTGCCGATGATGCTGGAATCGAGAATTTGGCCGAAGCCCGCCAGCCCGTCGGGAAGCAGGATGCCGTTGATACGGTATTGAACATTGGCGTGTTCGTTGCGCACATGCAGATCGCCGCTGGCCGCGGAATCCTGCGAGACGCCGGGAGTTTGCAAGAGAACCTTATCGAGCGTGTTTTCCGTGCCGAGTGGGAGCGCCTCAACCGCTTGCCGGTTCACTTGATAGGTCCCGCTGCCGACAGGAGCCAATATCGTGTTCCGTGCCGCGTCCAATTTTTCGTTCTGCGCGGCGACCGTCCGCGCCTGGGTTTGCGAAGGCGGCGGGTTCGACACGATTTGCGGCGGCGTGTTGCGCGGCTTCTGACGTTGTGCCGGCGCCACCACCCGTGTCTCCGGCAAGACATTGCCGGCGACGGGCTTGGGTGAAGGCGTGGTGTTGGGGGGTGAGCTTGGAATGGCCGTGGCGCCTTCTTGAGCCGGTTCGGCGGGGGGAGAAGCCGGGGGCTGAGGCGTGGCGGTGGGCGCCGCCGGGGGATTGCCGTCGTTTTGTGCCGGGGCCGGCGCGCTCGAGGCAACAACCCAGATCACGGAGGAAATAGACAAGATGATATTGTGGGCAAGCCACGGAAAAGGTCGATGAGGCATGAGAAGGTCCTGACGCGGATTCGGGAAAATTTCGGCGCGGCCGCCATGAGGCGTAGCGGGCGCGATGAATCGAAACAGCTTTGTGCCCAATGGCGCTTGCGAATGGATCGCAAGCGCCGGAAGGGCCGAAGCCGTGGCGTCAGGAGGTCGGTGGTCCGCGCGAATAGAAAGCCGCGCGCGGCGGCTGGGGAATGGAGACGACGTCTTCGCACGTCGGATCGATCGCCGACTGGGCGAACAGGATCGGCAAAACCGGCGGCGCGGAAGTCAGCGCATGACCGATCGCCCCGGCGGCCATGCAGATCGGACAGAAGAGATCGGCTTGATCACCGTCCTGATGGCCTTTCGTTCCCTGCTCATCGGAGGCGGCAATGGCCGCGGACGAAAGAGACCTCAGCCCCGCTCCGTCATGGGCGTGAAGGTGACCAAAGGACAGGCCAAGATTGATGGCGAGCGCGATCAGCGCCAACCACGAACTACGCCTGATATGGTCACGAAACCAATTCATGAGAGTGAAATATTGTCCTGGTGGTCCGATTCTAACATTTGCATTCCTTCTCGGCGGCCACTTTTGCAAATGTTAGAATCAAAGGACCACATAGCAAATATAGGTTTCTAGTGGGGTTTAGGATTTGACATTCGCTTATTGAATTCGCGGTCACGGAATGTCAAATCTACTCTGCTAAAGCGCGATGATACTGGTTGAATCGTTATCGCCCTTTAATTCTTTGTTTGAGCATGATCTTTTCGGAAAACCGCTTCACACTTTTCCGGATCATGCCCTAGCACGTGATCGCGCAGTTTAGCGGGCTCGCCGATGCGGTCAACCGGCCGCTCATCGCGGTTATGATGGGGGCGATAATGCCGCAAACCGCGCCAGAAATCGCTTCTCGGCCTTGGCCGCGCTCCACGGCGTCAAATAATCCTGCCGCATGGCCGACGACAATCCGGGATCGCGGCCGAACAGGCGTTTGGCTTCGGAAGAGGAAAATCCCGCCAAAGCGGTGGCTTCGAGATAGGCCGCGCCCTTGTCGGCGGCCTTGATGGTGTGGGTGATTTTGTCCGTCAGGACCGGCGGCAGGCCGAAACGAATGTGGATGGCGGACAACAGCCGCTTTTCAATCGTCTTGTAGCCTTCGCCGATCACGGCCTTGAAGGGCGAAATCATGTCGCCGATCACATATTCGGGCGCGTCATGCAAAAGCGCGGCGAGGCGATAGCTGACATCGATGCGCGGGGATTGCTCGCGCATCACGGCCTCGACCAGCAGCGTGTGTTGCGCCACCGAAAAAATATGCGCACCCGACGTTTGCCCGTTCCAGCGCGCCACGCGCGCCAGCCCATGCGCGATGTCGGCGATTTCGATATCGAGCGCGGAAGGATCGATCAGGTTGAGCCGCCGGCCGGAAAGCATCCGCTGCCAAACGCGCGCGGATGGTGGATCTCCGGACGGTTTTCGCGCTGTCATTTGGCTTTGAGGCGGGGGCCGCGGCGTTTTCCGGTGCAGTTTTCATGGCAGAAGCAGGTGACCAGATGGTCGTTGACCATGCCGGTCGCCTGCATGAAGGCATAGACGATGGTCGGGCCGACGAATTTGAATCCGCGCAAGGAAAGCTCTTTCGACATTTTGACCGAAAGTGGTGTCGCGGCGGGAACGCTGGCGCCGGTCTTGAAGTGATTGATCTTCGGTTTGCCGTCGAGGAAATCCCACAAAAGCGCCGAGAAACCCGGACCTTTCTCCATGATCTCAAGGTAAGACTTCGCGCTGTTAATCGTACCCTCGATCTTGGCGCGGTTGCGGACGATGCCGGCATCGTTCATCAGCGCATGGATTTTTTTTGCGTTGTAGCGCGCGATTTTTTCAGGCCTGAAATCGTCAAAGGCTTTGCGGAAGTTGTCGCGCTTGCGCAAAATCGTGATCCACGACAGCCCGGCCTGAAAACCGTCGAGGATCAATTTCTCATAGAGCGCGCGGTCGTCGAATTCCGGCACGCCCCATTCGGTGTCGTGATAGGCGACATAAAGCGGATCCTCGCCCGGCCAGTGGCAACGTGTTTTGCCGTCGGCATGCAGTCTTGCGGCTTTCGTCATGCGACCGTCTGCCTCGGAAGGTTGCGCAATTCATCGGGGTCGGCGATGCGCAGCGCTAGTCCCCCGGCCACAAGCGGTGTGCCGGCTTCAAGGGCGTCACTGGCGCGATCGATCCGGATCAAGGCAAGGCCGTGGCGATCGGCGGCCGAGCCCATGGTGCCGACCGGTTTGTCGCCGGCGAGCACGGCCGTTCCCGGCTCCGGCGCAGGCCCGTCCAGCACGATGCGAATTATTCGCGTGCGCGCGGTGCCGCGGTGATGCATTCGCGATACCACCTCTTGGCCGACATAACAGCCTTTGTCGAAATCGACGCCAGCGAGCCGGTCCATATTGGTTTCGTGGGGAAAGGCGTCGCCATAAATGAAATCGTGACCGCCGCGGGGAACGCCCGCCGCGATTCGATGGGCCTCATAGAGGGCATGATCGGCCATGGTTGCGCCCAACAGATCGGCCGTCTTTTGCGCCAGCGCCTCGCTTAAGAGAATGCGAAGGCCGAGTTTGGCGTGGCGCGGATCGGTAAAGGTAAGATCGGGTCTAAATTTACTTTCACCGTCCCATGCCGCGAGCACGCCGAGATTTGCCGAGAGATTTTCGATTTCGGCTTTGGCCCGCAGCCGGTAGAAAGTGAGTTTGTCGGCGAGGGTTTGCGCAAGCGCCTTCGGGCAGTCGATCAGGAAGCCGCCGCCTTGGCCGGCGGGGGCTTCGGTGATCAAAAAATCCGCCGTTATTTTGCCCTGGGGCGTCAGCAACGCGCCAAACCGGCCCGATCCCGGTTGCAGATGGGTAAGGTCCGTGGTGATGAGGCCGTTGAGAAAATCACGGGCATCGTTTCCAGAGACTTTGACCACGCCACGGTCAGGCAGAAACGCTGCTTTCATGTAAAAATCTCTTGTGACATGGTGAGTCAGAACCTAAGCCGCCGTGGCATAAACGACAAGGGCTGATGCGGCTTGCCGCGATATACTGTTACGGCTTCTGACAGTGGTCGTCATGCCCGGCACAGGGCCACGGCCATGACGAAGTGAGAGTGAGGCAAGATGAGCCAAATCTACGATGTGATTCTAAAATCAGGCACCGTGGTCAATCAGGACGGCGAGGGGGTTCGCGACATCGCGATTTGCGATGGACGCATCGCCGAAATCGGCCGGTTTGACAAGGATGCGGCCGGCGAAATTATCGACTGCAAGGGCCTGCACATCCTGCCCGGTGTGATCGACACCCAGGTGCATTTC
>DATGJS010000306.1:0-3233 GCA_035295025.1 Bradyrhizobium sp. | reverse complement strand
CCTGATCACGCTCAAGGAAAATCACGCCCCGACCGAAGCTTTCATCAAGGAGCTGCGCACTACCCTGCCGCAGAATTTCCCCGGCGCGACCTTCTCGTTCCTGCCGGCCGACATCGTGTCGCAGATTCTCAATTTCGGCCTGCCGGCGCCGATCGATGTGCAAATCATTGGCAATAATCTGAAGGCCAATTACGCCTATGCCAACGATCTGCTCAAGAAGATCCGCCAAGTGCCGGGCATTGCCGATCTTCGCATCCAGCAGGTCTTCAATTACCCGCAGATCAATGTCGATGTCGATCGAACCCTTGCCGGCGAGGTTGGGTTGACCCAGCGCGATGTCGCCAACAGCCTGCTGGTCACGCTGTCCGGCAGCGGTCAGGTGCAGCCGAATTTCTGGCTCAATTCGGAAAACGGCGTGTCCTATCCGATCGTGGCCCAGATGCCGCAGTACCGCGTCAACAGTGTCTCCGACCTCTCCAACATTCCAATTACGTCGGCAAAAACCACTTCTCAGCAATATTTGGGGGGGCTTGCGAAAATCACCCAGGGGCCGAGCCCGGGCGTAGTGTCGCATTATAACGTGCAGCCGGTGATCGATATTTTCGGCGACACGCAAGGGCGTGACCTCGGCGCCGTCTCTGCCGACGTCGCAAAAATTCTGGCCGAGACCAAGAAAGACCTGCCGCGGGGTTCCTATACGGCCGTGCGCGGTCAGGTGCAGACCATGAACAACGCCTATAGCCAGCTTTATCTGGGTCTCGCCGGCGCGATTGTACTCATCTACCTCGTGATTGTCGTCAACTTCCAATCCTGGCTCGATCCCTTCATCATCATCACGGCGTTGCCGGGCGCGCTCGCCGGCATCATCTGGATGTTGTTTACGACCGGAACCACGCTGTCGGTGCCGGCCTTGACCGGTGCCATCATGTGCATGGGCATCGCGACCGCCAATAGTATCTTGCTGGTGAGCTTCGCGCGCGAAGGGCTGGAAAACGGTCTCGACGCGACCGCCGCGGCGCTGGAAGCAGGCTTCACCCGTTTCCGTCCGGTGCTGATGACCGCGCTGGCGATGATCATCGGCATGGTTCCGATGGCGCTCGCCATGGGCGAGGGCGGCGAACAGAATGCCCCGCTCGGCCGCGCCGTGATCGGAGGGTTGACGGTCGCCACCATTGCGACGCTGTTTTTTGTTCCGACCGTATTCAGTGTCCTGCACCGTTACGCCGCCAAACCGAGGCAAGTCATATGAAATGTCTTGTCGCTGCGTATCTAATTGCGCTTTCGAGAGTTATTGATCTAGGCTACGTCACGATCGCGGCGCGGATTGGGGCCCGCGGACTGATGCGGGCCGGCGGCCCGGTGCCTTCAGGAGGATAGCGCCGTGTGGATCGTTCTAACCGCGCTTCGGCGCCCCTATACATTCGTTGTGCTGTCGCTGCTGATCGCGCTGTTCGGTATCCGCGCAGCCTTACTCACGCCGACGGACATCTTCCCGAACATCAACATTCCCGTCATCAGTGTCGTTTGGAGCTATAATGGCCTGCTGCCGAACGACATGTCAGGCCGCGTCATTTATTATTATGAGCGCTTCCTGACCGCCCAGGTCAGCGATATCGAGCATCTCGAATCGCACTCGCTTTCGGGCTACGGCGTGGTCAAGATCTTCTTCCAGAAGGAGGTCGATATCGCTGCCGCCATGGCCCAGGTGACCGCGGCCTCGCAAACCGTGCTGAAGCTTTTGCCGCCCGGTATCACGCCGCCTTATGTCTTGAGCTACAACGCCTCCAGCGTGCCCATTCTTCAGCTCGCGTTGTCGAGCCGCGCTTTACCGCAAATGAAATTGTTCGATCTCGGGCAAAATTTCATCCGGCCACAGCTTGCCACCGTCCAGGGAGCGGCGGTGCCCTCACCCTATGGCGGCAAGATCCTCCAGGTGCAGGTCGATCTCGATCAGCAGGCGATGCAGTCGCACAACGTCTCGGCGGAAGATGTCGTCAATGCCATCTCGGCGCAGAACCTGATTCTCCCCGCCGGCGATCAGAAGATCGGCAAGTTCGATTGGAACGTGTCGCTCAACGCCAGCCCCACCCTGCTCGACAAAATCAACGAGCTACCGGTCAAGAAGGTCGAGGATTCCGTTATCTACGTCCAGGACGTCGCCCATGTGCATCAGGGCTCGCCGCCGCAAACCAACATGGTGCGGGTCAATGGCGCGCGCGCGGTGCTGATGACCATCCTGAAGGCGGGCTCTTCGTCAACGCTCGACATCATCGATGGCATCAAATCGATTTTGCCAAGGGTGCAGGAAAGCCTGCCTTCGACCCTCAATTTGCGCGCGGTGGGCGATCAATCGGTGTTCGTCAAGGCCGCGGTTTTCGGCGTCATTCGCGAAGCCGTTCTGGCCGCCGTGCTGGTCGGCGTGATGATTTTGCTGTTCCTCGGCAGCTGGCGTTCGACCGTCATCATTCTTACCGAAATCCCGCTCGCCGTCCTGTTTTCGCTCACGGCGCTGGCGCTGCTCGGTGAAACCATCAACGTCATGACGCTGGGCGGGCTCGCGCTTGCCGTCGGCATCCTGGTGGACGACGGCACGGTGACGATTGAAAATATCAACTACCATCTTGAGCAAGGCAAGGAGATCGAGCCAGCGATTCTCGACGGCGCGCAGCAAATCGTGGTGCCGGCCTTTGTCACGCTGCTGTGTCTATGCATCGTGTTCGTACCGATGTTCCAGCTTGGCGGCGTCGCCGGTTATTTGTTCCGGCCATTGGCGGAAGCTGTCGTCTTCGCCTTGATCGGCTCGTTCATCCTGTCGCGCACGCTGGTGCCGACCATGGCCAATTTTCTGATGAGCGCCCATCATCACAGCATCGAAACCGATATTGGCCATGACAGGCTTCCGATTCGCTCGCGCAATCCGCTATTGCGGTTCCAGCAAGGCTTCGAAAAGCGCTTCGAACGCTTCCGCGAGCGCTACCGCGCGTTGCTGATAATGGCGTTGGAGCGTCCCAGAACCTTCATTGGGGCTTTCCTCGCCTGTGTCGTCCTGTCGTTCGGGCTCGCGCCATTTTTGGGAGCGAACTTCTTTCCTGCGGTCGATTCCGGCCAGATCCTGATGCATGTGCGCGCCCAGCCCGGCACCCGGATCGAGGAAACCGCCCGCCTGATGGAGCAGATCGAGCAGACGGTGCGCGCGACCATTCCGCCCGGCCAGCTCGATAACATCGTCGACA
>DATGJS010000305.1:0-14469 GCA_035295025.1 Bradyrhizobium sp. | reverse complement strand
GCATGTCGCAAAACTGCTGGACCTCTCCGAGAATCTGATCGCGATGATCGCCGGCAGCGGAATCGAAACGTCGGACGCGCCTTTGATCCGCGCCGTGATCGACACGGCCAAACAAATTTCCGCCGCGTTCGAGGACGCGATCGCGCGCGGCGAAATCAGCCTCGATCAATTGATGGACGAGAATTATCGCGAAATTCCGGGTACCGACCCCAAACAATACCTCACCGACTATGTCGAATTCACCGATCGCATCCTGCCATCGCTCCAGGACCCGCTTCAGAAATCCGATTCGCGTATCGTCTTCTGCGTGGCGTGGGCCAAGGGCGGTTACCTTCCGACCCACAACCCGAATTACCGCCTGCCGCAGGGGCGGGACCCGGTGTGGAATAACGCCAACTGCCGTAACCGGCGCTTGTTCGACGATCGGGCGGTGAAGAAAGTGGCGGCAAACACCAAGCCGTTTCTGCTGCAAACCTACCGCCGCGACATGGGTGGCGGCAATTTTGTGCTGATGAAGGATCTCTCCTCCCCGATTTATGTACGCGGCCGTCATTGGGGCGCCTTCCGGATGGGATTCCGGCAAAGCTGAGCCATCCTTCCGCCCGCGTCGGCAACGCAAGCTTCCCCTGCCCCGAGCGGGCATGGCTGGTCGCGTGCAGACAAACGACGCCCATGGTCATGCGGCGGGTCCCCCAAACCGAAATGTCGCGCCCGACGCCCGGTACTTTGGTAGCGTTTTTTGGGCTTCATTAAGAAGTCATCGGTATTTAAGTATCCAGATCACGATACGAATAGTTCGCCGGTTACTCACCCCGAAACAGGCTGCAAACAACGATGCCCGCCGCGCAGCGCCATTTGGACTCTGCCCCAACCCCTTCCGCGCCGGCTGAAAGCTCGGCTGACCGGCTCGCCGATCGGATCGGCGGCCTGGGGATCGAGCTTGCGAACGTCGCCGGCAATTTGGAAGAAGTCGCCGAGCGCGTTTCCACCCAATCCCAGCGGTTCGGCCGGTTGCAAAAGGCGGCGGAGACCATGGTCGCCGCCAATCACGGCATCGCCAGCGCGTCGCAAACCGTGCAGACCGCGACGACCTCCGCGGTCGATGAGATCACCAAATCCCGCCCCGCGGTGGAGACCGCCGTCCAACATATTTCCGAACTGATCGCCGCCGTCGGCCGCATCGAGCAACGTCTTGGCTCGGTCGGCACGGCGCTCGCCGAAGTCGCCAAGGTGTCGATCTCGATCGAAACGATCGCGAGACAAACCAACCTGCTTGCGCTTAACGCGACCATCGAGGCCGCCCGCGCCGGCGAAGCCGGCCGAGGCTTTGCGGTGGTCGCCAGCGAGGTCAAGAATCTCGCCGAGGCCACGCGGCAGGCGACCCACCTTATTGGCGACACGGTGCGGGGCCTTGAAGGCCAAGTGGACAAATTGATCAGCGAAAGCGGGGATGCCGGGCATCGGGCCAAGAGCGCCGGCGGCGGCGCCGAGGAGATTCAAAGCGTCATCATCCGCGTTCAAGACCGCTTCTCGGCCGTCGGGCGCGAGATCGACGGGGTTACGAAAGCCGCGACCTCCAATCTCAGCCATTGCGACACCGTCATCGACGAGCTCGGCCATCTCGCCGAGAGCGTGGACATGTCGTCGACCGACTTGAATGAAAGGACGACGACGCTGCTCGACATGTCCGACGCCCTGATCGGACTGATCGCCACCAGCGGCTTGGAGACTTCCGATGCGACGCTGATTCCGGTCGCGATCGACACGGCCAAACAAATTTCCGCCGCGTTCGAGGAAGCGATCGCGCGTGGCGAGATCAGCCTCGAACAATTGATGGACGAGAAGTACCGCGAAATTCCGGGTACCGACCCCAAGCAATATCTCACCGATTACGTCACCTTCACCGACCGCATTTTGCCGCCGATTCAAGACCCGCTCCAGAAATCCGATCCGCGCATCGTTTATTGCGTGGCTTGGGCCAAGGGCGGGTACCTTCCCACGCACCAACCGGGCTACAGCAAGCCGCAGGGCGCCGACCCCGTTTGGAACAACGCCAATTGCCGCAACCGGCGGCTGTTCAACGATCGCGCGGTGAAGAAGGCGGCGGCGAACGCCAAGCCGTTTCTGTTGCAAACCTACCGGCGCGACATGGGCGGCGGCAATGTCGTTCTGATGAAGGATATTTCTTCCCCGATCTATGTTAGCGGCCGTCATTGGGGCACCTTCCGCATCGGTTTTCGGCAGTCCTGAAGCTATCGCAACCGCCTGCGGATCGTTTGTGGGAAAACACACCGGCTGAGCGACCAGATTGCGGTGAGATTTGGATGGATCGCCGTCGCGCTTTGTTCTTTGATGGCGCATGATCTTCCCACGCAAAAGATCGCGCCTCGTCATTTCCGCAGAGACCATCCCATGCTTCAGCTTCTCCTCACCCTGATGCTTTTCGCCGCCTCGCCCGCGCTGGCGCAGGCGAATTGGCCGCGCCAGAACGAAGCCGATGCGGTTTTCAACGATTTCGCCTTTGCCTCGGGCGAGCGGCTTTCCGAATTGAAGCTGCATTATTTGACGCTTGGCGGCGAAAGGCGCAACGAGGCGGGCGAGATCACCAATGCGGTGCTCCTGCTGCACGGCACCAGCGGCACCTCGAAGAACTGGCTTATGCCCTCGCTCGCCAACGAGCTGTTCGCGCCCGGCGCGCCGCTCGATGCCGAGAAATATTTCATCGTCATTCCCGACGGGATCGGTCGCGGCGGCTCGTCGAAACCGAGCGACGGCCTGCGCATGAAATTTCCGCATTATCGCTATGGCGACATGATCGCGGCCACCCATCGGCTCTTGAGCGATCACCTTGGCATCAAACATCTCAAGCTCGTGCTCGGCACCTCGATGGGCGGCATGCAGAGCTGGATGTGGGGTGAGATGTATCCCGATTTCATGGATGCGCTGATGCCGATCGCGAGCCAACCGATCGCGATCTCCGGCCGCAACTGGATGTATCGCCGCATCGGCATCGAGGCGATCAAGAACGACCCGGATTGGAACAATGGCAATTACGAGAAAAACCCGACCCACTATATCTACACGGCGCCGATCGCGGCGATGATGACGGAAAGCCCGCTCCACTTCCAACAGGTCGCGCCCAACCGCGAAGCGATGGACGCGCTTTACCGGCAGATGGTGGAGCGAGCAGCCAGGCAGGACGCCAACAACCAGCTTTACGCCACCGAAGCGGTGATGGATTACGACCCCTCGAAAGATCTGGAGAAGATCAAGGCGAAACTTGTCGCGATCAATTTCACCGACGACGAAGTCAATCCGCCCGAGCTTGGCGTCGTCGAGCGCGAGATCAAGCGCATCGCAAACGCGCGGCTGGTGATGATTCCCGCCAGCGAAAATACCCATGGCCATTTCACCTATAATCTCGCTTCGTTCTGGAAGCAGCACTTGGTGGAATTAATGAAGGAATTGCCGCCGCCGAAGTGAGGGGATTCTCGCGTCAACCGAATCTTGGCGGCGCCTGCAATCCGATTGTCAAACAGCCCGTCATTGCGAGCGCCAGCGAAGCAATCCATAAGGCAACAAGGAAACGCGGATTGCTTCGTCGCGGAGCCTGTCATCGGCCGCGCATTCGCGCGACCCGTTGGGCTGCCCCGGAATGACCACGGACATGCCTTCGCCTTCTCGCGGCGCGTAGTGCGCCCGAGTAATGCATGACCTCTCCCTCCAAAAATAGAGGGCGCGGGAAACGCCGGGCGCATAGCCGCACCCGCAGCCCTGTGTGCGAAATGAAAAAAGCACACAAGCAAAGTCACCACAGGTTCAGCCGGGATCACCCGGCGTTTCCCGCGCAATGGTTTTAACGGTTTCCTTCGTGCTCTCCCTGGTGAGCCGGGCTTTCTTGCCACCATCGCTCACGAGATCATCACCCCGCGAGCTTGATATCAGCGTCGGGATATCAGGACCACACGACTTCGCCGCCGTCCGCGCAACGTCATTCGTCTGACGACGCTGTCGCGTCCACCGCATCCCGCGCCCAACGTCCGTGACGATCGCGATACGCCCCTCATGCGGGCACGGGATGCACGAATCGATAAAGCTGTTTCTACCAAATCGCGAAGCGAAATATTTTTGCTGACGGGGCTGGACAGAGATTTTGCAAAACTGCCCGGCAGGCAAATCACCTGCAGGAGCGGAGCGACCGCATGACCGCCCGTTAAGATCGATTTCAGCCGAGAAACCAGCGGCGAGCTTCTGCGCGAGGCCTGTAAATCAGGCCAATTCCGTGCTAGAGCATGATCCGGAAAAGTGTGAAGCGGTTTTCCGAAAAGATCATGCTCAAACAAAGAATTAAAACGCGATGACGATTCGACTAAATCTCATCGCGCTTTAGATATAAACAATGGACAGGCAAGAGATTCTCGACCGCCTTCGGCAAAACGAGCAGGCCCTGCGCAAGCGTGGCGTAACTCATGCCGCTTTGCTCGGTTAGAGGGTGCGCGGCGACAATCGCGCCGACAGCGATATCGACCTCTTGATCGATATCGACCCCGAGACCGTTGCCGACATCTACGCCTATGTCGGACTGAAAAACTATATTGCCGAACTCTTCAGCGATCCGGTCGATGTGGTCACGCGTGACGCGCTGAAACCTTATGTCCGCCCGTTAGCGGAGAGCGATGCGATATATGCCTTCTAATAAATCCTCCAATCCACAGCGCTGGCTAAACGATATACGGCACAATATTCACCTCGCCCGTCGCTTCACCGAGGGCATTACTTACGATGTCTTTCGCGATGACGATCTACGATTCTATGCGGTGACGCGCTGTCTCGAAATCATCTCGGAAGCCTCGCGCCGCCTGCCCTCCGACTTGAAAATGCGTCATCCAGAAATTCCCTGGACCGATATAGCCGGCGCCGGCAACGTATACCGCCACGAATATGAGGACGTGCAACAACGCCTGGTCTGGGGACACTGCAAAATCGCTTTCCAGCTCTACTCGCGACCGTAGAACAAGAGCTTGGTTGATTCGTCCGCCTGCGGGATACGCTATCGCTCTTTCGCCCTACGAATCCTCCCCCACCCAAAATTCCGGCAGCGTCGCTTCAAGCCGGCCGCCCACCCGCACCGGCGCGACCTTCACCGCAAGCCCCGTCGTATCATCGGTCTCGACCGCGACGCCGGACAGCGTCGCTTCTCCCAGCGCCGGTTCGAAGCGCGCCGAGGGAAACCCTGACGTGAAGCGCCGCATCGGCTCTTCCTTTTGCATGCCGATGATCGAATCATAATCGCCGGTCATGCCGGCATCGGTCATGTAGGCCGTGCCGCCCGCGAGAATCTGATGATCCGAGGTCGGCACATGGGTGTGGGTGCCGACCACGAGACTGGCGCGACCGTCGCAAAAAAAGCCGATCGCCTGCTTCTCGCTCGACGCCTCGCCGTGAAAATCGACCACCACCGCGTCGGCGGCTTCGCCAAGCCGGCAGGCATCGAGTTCGCGGCCAAGCACCGCAAAGGGATCGTCGAACGGCGTCATGAAGACGCGGCCGATGGCGTTGATAACAAGCGCGCGCTGGCCGCCTCTGGTCTCGATCAGCGCCGCGCCGCGACCGGGTGTTCCTTTCGGAAAATTCACTGGGCGCACCAAACGCGGCGCGCGCTCGATGAACACCAGCGCCTCGCGCTGGTCCCAGGCGTGATTGCCGAGCGTGATCGCGTCAGCGCCCGCGTCGATCAATTCTTGATAGATCGCCTCCGTGATACCGAAGCCGCCGGCGGCGTTCTCGCCATTGACGATGACGAGATCGAGCGACCAGTCGCGGATCATCTTGGGCAGATGCTCCAAGACCGCGGCACGGCCGGATCGGCCGACGACATCGCCGACAAAAAGAATGCGCAAAGCTCTAAGACCCCTGAATCCGGAAATCGAACGCGTGATTTTCCGTTAGCACATAATCGAGCGCAACGTCGTGGGCGAGCGCGGGGACGGCCGCGATTTCCTGGACCGCGAATGCCAAGCCGACGGCCGTGACCGGCTTTATTTTTCGTACATGCGCCAGTGTAAAATCATAATGACCGGCGCCATAGCCGATGCGGTGGCCGGAGCGGTCGAAGGCCGCGCACGGCACCAGCATAATATCGGGGATGAGCTCAGTGGCGGCCGGCGAAGGTTCGAGAATGCCGAGCGGGCCGAGCGTCAGGCGCTCGCCCGGTAACCAGGCGCGAAACACCAGCGACTTGCCGCGCGCAAGGACGGCCGGCAACGCAAGCTTGGCCCCTTGCGACGCCAATTGACGCATCAAGGGCGCGGGATCGAGTTCGCTGCGGATTGGAGAATAGCCGGAAATGACGGTGCCGGCGGCGATTGGGAATGGCAGCCCGCGCGCGGCCACGGCTTGGCTTGCAACAGAACGCGCTTTAGCCGCCATCGCATCGCGCGCCTTCAAGGCCAAGCCGCGGAGATCGCCCTTCGAGGGAGTTGATGAATTCAAGGAGATCACCCCCCACACCGTCATGGCCGGGCGTAGCCGTTCGAAGAACAGACCCAACTAAGAGAAAGTGCGAAGCCGCGATCGCCGTTGAAGCGCTCGATCCCGGAGTTCCCTACGAAAGTAGGTGGGCACCATATGCCCGGGTCCACGGACCCGGCCAGGGACAGTTCCCTAAAGGATCGATAAGGCCCCGGGGATATATGGCTCCTGACGCGCGACGCAGCCTCGCGGGAGCTAATGTAGCAACGATACCGGCCCGCCGCCAGCAGCGTGAAGCTTAGACCGCACGTTCGATATCGGTCCGCGCAAAATCATCGCCGGCAAACAGCAGCCGGCAGCCACGCTGCTTTGCCGTTTCATAAGCGAAGCAGTCGCCGAAATTAAGCGACGCCGGATGCTGGCCACGCCCCCAATTTTCATACGCCTGTGCCACGCGGCGAGCCGAGGCCGGCGTGAGCGCGACAATCTCGAAGCCGAGGCCCTCGATCAGGCGCGCCATCTCTTCTCGCACATGGCGACGCGCGGCAACGACAAGCACTTCCGCCAACGTGCCCGCCGAGATCAGAAGATCGTCTTCCGTCTCCAGCGCGGCGATGCAAGCAGCGGCTTCCGGCTCATCGAGCACGATCGCCATGAGCGCGGAGGTGTCGACGGCGATCATTTCGGCAGGCCATCATCGCCATAGAGAAAATCCTGGCTGCGCGCGGCACTGGGGCCGGCGGTGACTTTCGCGATGGCGGAGGCTCGAACCGACTGCAACAGCGCGCGGCGGGCTTCCCGGCTCGGCACTGCTTTGACAGGCACGAGCTGCACGGCGGGATGGCCGTGCCGGGTCAGGATAATTTCGTCGCCGGCCTCAGCGCGTCGCACCAGCTCCGTCAATTGTCCCTTGGCCTCACTGACAGGTATCTGCATGGCTTCACCTTTCGAGCCATCGAATGGTCTAAAACCCCCTGAAATAATTTAGACTAATAATTGGACCAAATCAAGTTCGACAGACTCGCAGCCATCACGCGGTCCCCCAATGAAAAAAGCCCCGGCTTTACCGGGGCTTTTCCAAACAAGGTTTCTCGCCAAACTAAAAAGGTTGAGCGACGCGCAGCGTGCCCTTCTGTTCGACATCCGTCGCGCTGAAAGTGACCTTGGACTGTTTGGTCAGTTTCGCCAGCATGTCCGAAGCGGACATTTCGTTCGGCGATTGCGCCGCGCAACCCGTTACGAATGTCGCGAGCAAGACGGCGAGAAACCGCATTGGGCTTGACCGGATGGTTCGACCGAAATCAGCGCTTGTGGGTGATGGTCACCCCATCATGCCTGAGGTCTTTGAAGTCGTTATGGATGTCGAGCCTGTCTTTGGCGATGTCGATCCGGTACTTGTCCGCCAAGGCGCTATTGCCCTTGCCGGCATCCTTGAGCGCATCAAGTGCTGCGCGATCGGCGCGGATATCCTTCAGGTCACGGTTCAGATCGTTGATATCCTTGGTGATGTCGTTGAGAACCTTCGGGCTGATCCCGCTGGGAATGGAATAGTCGAACGCCAAAGCCGGAGTTGCCATTGCAACGGCGACGAGCGATGCGAAAAGGGCTGATTTTTTCATGTGTTGAGATCCCAGTTTCCGGTTCATTCCGATTGCCAAAACCAAATCCTGCCCCAGAGGCATCGATTCGGAGCCTCAATGTTAGCGCGACAAATGCCGATATAGCTGTTGTAGCGCGGCAACATTGGACAAATTTCGGGTTGCCTTGTTTCGGATTACCTTGGCGTTCACCCGATCGCCACGCCGTTCCCGACCGTGCGGTTGAGCACTTGCGTGGTTTTCTCGATGCGGTCGGCGGCGGCGTTGAGCGCATTGGCGACCGCGATCTGGGTCGCGCGGGTGCGATCGGCGGCGGCCGTGCGCACGTCGCGCAACGTTTCGGCTTCCTGCTCAAGGCTGCGAACGCGGTTATTGGCATCGAGCAATTCGTCGCACACGGTGAGCGCGGCCATCACGGTGAGCCGGGCATCGCCGATCTCGCCGAATTTGCCGCGCAGGCTTTGAATGCGCGATTCCAGGCTTTCGGCGAGACGAAGCAGACGCGTCTCCTGGCCTTCCTCGCAAGCCATGCGGTATTGCCGGCCGTTGATGCTGACATTGACGTGGCTCACGGCGCCTCTCCCCCTTCGAGCACCTCACGGATGGCGCCGATCGCCGCGTCGAGCCGCTCGGCGATTTCACGGTTGGAACGCTCCAACCGGCGCGACTTCACCAACGAGCCGTCGAGTTCGTCGGCAAGCCGCGCGCGATCGGCGCCGAGCGCCTGGATCCGCGACGCTAACTCATCCTCGTCACGGTCGGCGTCGCGCCGGCGCTCCACCGCGCGCTCCAATCCGTCGAGCGCCGCCATCAGCCGCCGCGTGGCGACGTCAATGTCGGCGAGCACGGTCTCCGCGTGACCCGGCCCATTGGCAGATTTATCGCTCATAACAAGTCCCGCAAGACCGAACGCCTTCGCAAAAACAAGCGCTTGGAGCAGGAAGTTTACGTGGCAGGTAGGGTCAACGCAACGCCGCTTCGGAACTATGCACCGCAAAGCGAATTGGACGTTCCACTTTGCGAAGTGAGGTGCTATCCAGCCCCCGACCTCCGGTTCCGCCCCACGTGTTGCTTTTCCGGCGCATGGGCGCGCGCCCCGACCATCTCATTTTCCTTCCGAGCGGAATTTCATCCATGATGCATGTCGATCACGACCGTATGGCCAATGCGATCCGGGGGCTGGCGATGGACGCGGTCGAGAAGGCGAAATCCGGCCATCCCGGCCTGCCGATGGGCGCGGCCGACATCGCAACCGTACTGTTCACGCAATTTCTAAAGTTCGACGCGGCCCACCCGGCCTGGGCGGATCGCGACCGCTTCGTGCTGTCGGCCGGCCATGGCTCGATGCTGCTCTATGCGCTGCTTTATCTCACCGGCAATCCCGACATGACGCTTGAGGATATCAAGCGCTTCCGCCAAGTGGATTCACGCACCCCCGGCCATCCGGAAAATTTCCGCACCAAGGGCGTGGAAACCACTACCGGCCCGCTCGGCCAGGGCATTGCGACCTCGGTCGGCATGGCGCTGGCGGAGCGAATGCTTTCGGCGGAGTTTTCCAAAAAGATCGTCGATCACCATACTTATGTGCTCGCTTCCGACGGCGATTTGATGGAGGGCGTATCGCAGGAAGCGATCGCCATGGCCGGGCATTGGCGACTCAACAAGCTGATCGTACTGTACGACGATAACGGCATTTCGATCGACGGCCCGATTTCGATTGCGGATTCAGTCGATCAGGTGAAGCGCTTCAAATCCGCCGGCTGGGCGGCCGAGCTGATCGACGGCCAGGATCAGGCGGCGATCGCCGCCGCCATTGCCCGCGCGCAAAAATCCAACAAGCCCTCGCTGATCGCCTGCCGCACCACAATCGGCTTTGGCGCCCCGACCAAGGCCGGCACCGCGAAAGCCCATGGCGAGGCGCTTGGCGCGGATGAATTGAAAGGCGCGAAGGAAAACTTACGCATTTCGCCTGAGCCGTTTTCCGTCCCCGACGAGGTATTGAAGGCCTGGCGCGCGGCGGGTGCGCGCGGCGCCTCAGCGCGGCAAGCCTGGGAAGCGCGATTTGCAGAGTTGGGGCCGCGCAAGCGCGCCGAATTCGAGCGGCGACTGCGCCACGAGCGGCCGGCATCGCTTGCCAAAGCGCTGAAGGACCACAAAAAGAAGCTTCTGGAAAACCCGCTTCATGTCGCGACCCGAAAATCCTCGGAAGCCGCGATCGAGGTGATCGCGGAGGCGATGCCGATGGAGTTTCTCGCGGGCTCGGCGGACCTCACCGGCTCCAACAACAACAAGGCAAAATCGGCGATCGCGTTTTCGGCGAAAACGCCCAAGGGCCGCTTCATCCATTACGGCATCCGCGAACACGGCATGGCGGCGGCCATGAACGGCATTTTCCTGCATGGCGGCTTTGCGCCGAACGGCGCGACCTTCCTGGTGTTCACCGATTATGCGCGCCCCGCGATGCGGCTTGCGGCGCTGATGGGAACGGGCGTGGTCTATGTCATGACCCATGATTCGATCGGGCTCGGCGAAGACGGCCCGACGCATCAGCCGGTCGAACATCTCGCCAGCCTGCGCGCCATTCCCAATATGCGGGTATTCCGCCCGGCCGACGCCATCGAAGTCGCCGAGTGCTGGGAGCTCGCGCTCAACCGCAGTTCGGGTCCGACGGTGCTGGCGCTGACGCGCCAGAACGTGCCGCAACTGCGCACCCAGGCGCCGTCAGACAATCCCTGCCGCCATGGCGCCTATGAGCTGGTTGCGGCCGATGGCGAAGCAAAAGTATCGCTGTTTGCCTCGGGCTCCGAGGTCGAGATCGCGGTCGCCGCCCAGAAGGAACTCGCGGCGCGCGGCATCGCGGCGCGGGTGGTCTCGGTGCCCTCGCTTGAATTGCTGCTCGCCCAATCCGAAGAGAAGCAAAAATCGATCATCGGCAACGCGCCGGTGAAAATCGCGATCGAGGCCGCGGTGCGCTTCGGCTGGGATGCCGTGATCGGGCATGATGGCGCCTTTATCGGCATGCATGGTTTTGGCGAAAGCGGCCCGGCCAAGGAGCTCTACAAGCATTTCGGCATTACCACTGAGGCCACGGTTAACGCGGTCCTTAAGCGCATGAGTTAAGGTACTTGCAAAAGTGCCATGCCACTCAGGCGGTTGAGATTGTCCGGAAAAAGGTCTAGCTAAATTCGATCTTTTCCGTTCTCGCCCGGCCGAACCGGGCGAACCGCCGTCAGCCTCTCCGCGGGACTTAAGCCCCGCCGGGGAGGCTAAAGGCTATTAGAGGAGAAACACGCATGGCAATCCGGGTTGCGATCAACGGGTTTGGCCGGATCGGCCGCAACATTTTGCGGGCGATCGCGGAAGCCGGCCGCAAGGATATCGAGGTGGTCGCGATCAACGATCTCGGCCCGGTCGAGACCAACGCGCATCTGTTGCGCTTCGACAGCGTCCATGGCCGCTTCCCCGGCACTGTGACGGTCGAGGGCGATTCGATCAGCCTCGGCAATGGCAAGATCAAGGTCACCGCCGAGCGCGATCCAACGAAATTGCCCTGGAAAGATCTCGGCATCGATATCGCGCTCGAATGCACCGGCATTTTCACCGCCAAGGAAAAGGCCGCGCTTCACCTCACCGCCGGCGCCAAACGCGTGCTGGTCTCGGCGCCCGCCGAAAATGCCGACGCCACGATCGTCTACGGCGTCAACCACGACAAGCTCATCAGGGATCACCTTGTCGTCTCCAACGGCTCCTGCACGACGAATTGCCTGGCGCCGGTCGCCAAGGTGCTCAACGACACGGTCGGTATCGAAAGTGGCTTCATGACCACGATCCATGCCTATACCGGCGACCAGCCGACGCTCGACACCATGCACAAGGATCTCTATCGCGGCCGCGCGGCGGCAATGTCGATGATCCCGACTTCGACGGGGGCGGCGAAAGCGATTGGCCTGGTACTGCCGGAACTCAATGGCAAGCTCGATGGGGTGGCGATCCGCGTGCCGGTCCCGAACGTTTCGGTGGTGGATCTAAAGATCGTCGCCTCCCGCAAGACCACCAAGGAAGAAATCAACGAGGCGATGAAACGGGCCGCCGAACAGCAGCTCAAGGGCATCCTCGGCTACACCAATGCGCCGAACGTCTCGATCGACTTCAACCACGACCCGCATTCCTCCACCTTCCACATGGACCAGACCAAGGTGCAGAACGGCACGCTGGTGCGGGTGATGTCGTGGTACGACAATGAATGGGGCTTTTCGAACCGCATGGCCGATACGGCGGTCGCGATGGGGAAGCTGCTTTAGAGATTATCGTCATGGCCGGGCATAGGCGAGCGAAAGCGACGCCGTTCTTCAAACGGCTATGCCGGCCATCCACGTCTTGGCTCACAAGATAAGACGTGGATGCCCGGCACAAGGCCGGGCATGACGAGGAGAAACCTCGCATGAAACCATTCCGCACCCTCGATGACGTCGATGTGAAGGGCAAACGCGTGCTGCTGCGCGTCGACCTCAACGTTCCCATGGAACAGGGCCGCGTCACCGATGCGACGCGCCTCGAACGTGTGGCGCCGACCATCCTTGAGATTTCCACCAAAGGCGGCAGGGTGATCCTGCTGGCGCATTTCGGCCGGCCGAAGGGGCCCGACCCCAAGCAATCGCTCAAAGCCGTGGCGGCCGCGCTGTCTCATGTGATCAAAAAGCCGGTCGCCTTCGCGGAAGATTGCATCGGCGAGCCCGCGCAAAGGGCGATTGCCGCCATGAAGGACGGCGACATTCTGTGCCTGGAGAACACCCGCTTCCACAAAGAGGAAGAAAACAACGACCCGGCCTTTGTTACTGAGCTCGCCAAGCTCGGCGACATCTGGGTCAATGACGCGTTCTCGGCCGCGCACCGCGCTCATGCCTCGACCGAAGGCCTCGGCCACAAATTGCCGGCCTATGCCGGGCGCACCATGCAGGCCGAACTCGACGCGTTGGGGAAGGCGCTGGAAGCGCCGGCCAAGCCCGTGATCGCGATCGTCGGCGGCGCCAAGGTTTCGACCAAGATCGAACTGTTGGAAAACCTCGTCAGCAAGGTCGATGCGCTCGTGATCGGCGGTGGCATGGCCAACACCTTCCTGCATGCGCAAGGCGTCGGCGTCGGCAAGTCGCTGGCGGAAAAGGATCTCGCGACGACCGCGCTGCGGATCATGGAAAAAGCGCAAGCCGCCAATTCCGCCATCATCCTGCCTGTCGATGCCGTGGTCGCGTTCCATTTCGCCGCCAATTCGCCGTCGCACGCCTATGGCCTCGACGCCATCCCCATCGAGGGCATGATCCTCGATGTCGGCCCGCAATCGATCGCGCGCATCCATGCCGCGATCGACGATGCCGCAACGCTGGTCTGGAACGGCCCGCTCGGCGCCTTCGAGATGACGCCGTTCGACCGCGGCACCATGGTGGCGGCCAGACATGCGGCGGAACGGACCAAGGCAGGCAAGTTGATTTCGGTCGCGGGCGGCGGCGACACCGTGGCGGCCTTGAATCAGGCCGGCGTTTCGGGCGATTTCAGCTATGTTTCGACCGCGGGCGGGGCTTTTCTGGAATGGATGGAAGGGAAACCACTGCCCGGCGTCGAGGTTTTAAAGATACGATAGTTCATACCGGGCGGCCTCGCGCGCCCGCCCCAAGCGGAGAACAGGACGATGGCTCGGATTACGTTGCGCCAATTGCTCGACCACGCGGCGGAGCACGATTACGGCGTGCCGGCCTTCAACATCAACAATATGGAACAGGCGCTCGCCATCATGGAAGCCGCCTCCAGCCTCGATGCCCCCGTCATCATCCAGGCCTCGCGCGGCGCGCGCTCTTATGCCAACGACGTCATGCTTCGCCACATGATGGACGCGGTCACCGAAATCCACCCCTCAATCCCCGTCTGCGTGCATCTCGATCACGGCAATGAGCCCGCCACCTGCATGACCGCGATCCAAGCCGGCTTCACCTCCGTGATGATGGACGGCTCGCTGAAGGCCGACGGCAAGACCCCCGGCGATTGGGATTACAATGTCGGCGTCACCAAGACGGTCACCGACATGGCCCATCTCGGCGGCATTTCGGTCGAAGGCGAACTCGGCGTGCTCGGCTCGCTGGAGACCGGCATGGGCGACAAGGAAGACGGCCATGGCGCGGAAGGCAAACTCTCGCACGATCAGCTTTTGACCAATCCGGACGAGGCGGTGAAATTCGTCAAGGAAACCAAGGTGGACGCGCTGGCGATCGCGATGGGGACCTCGCATGGCGCCTATAAATTCACCCGCAAGCCCGACGGCGATATTCTCGCCATGAACGTGATCGAGGAAATCCACCGCAAGCTGCCCAACATGCATCTGGTGATGCACGGCTCCTCCTCGGTGCCGCAG
>DATGJS010000304.1:0-15492 GCA_035295025.1 Bradyrhizobium sp. | reverse complement strand
CTGGCCGGGGTTTCCGAAATCTACCGGGTCGGCGGCGCGCAAGCGGTGGCGGCGCTGGCTTACGGCACGGCGACCATTCCACCCGTCGCCAAGATCGTGGGGCCCGGCAATGCCTATGTCGCGGCCGCCAAACGGTTGGTGTTCGGCAAAGTCGGTATCGACATGATCGCGGGTCCCTCGGAGGTGTTGGTCATCGCCGATCGCTTCGCAAATCCCGCATGGATCGCCGCCGATTTGCTGGCGCAGGCCGAGCACGACGTCAATGCGCAATCGATCCTGATGACCGATAGCGCGGCGCTCGCGGCCGATGTCGGGCGCGCGGTCGAGGCGCAATTGGCGACATTGCCGCGCGGTGAGATCGCGCGCGCCTCATGGCGGGATTTCGGCGCCATTATCCGCCTCAAACATCTCGACGAATCGGTTGCGCTTGCGGATGCGCTCGCCGCCGAGCATCTGGAGATCATGATCGAAGACCCCGAGCGGCTTGCGGCAAAAATCCGCAATGCCGGCGCGATTTTTCTCGGCGCTCACACGCCGGAGGCGATCGGCGACTATGTCGGGGGCTCCAACCACGTGTTGCCGACGGCGCGCTCGGCGCGGTTCTCAAGCGGCTTGTCGGTGCTCGATTTTGTCAAGCGCACGTCACTGCTCAAATGCGGGCCCGATCAATTGCGTAAGCTCGGTCCGGCCGCGATGGCGCTCGGCAAGGCCGAGGGACTCGATGCCCACGCGCGCTCTGTCGGAATACGCCTCAATTTGCCATGACCGCGCCGCCACCAGGGGCCGATTCGAAAAACCGCATCGTGGCGGTCACGCTCGATGAAGAATCGATCGGTCGCTCCGGCCCCGATATCGAGCATGAGCGCGCGATCGCCATCTACGATTTGATCGAACAGAATTTGTTCGCGCCGGAAGGCGCCGATGGCGGGCCCTTTACGCTGCATATCGGCATAACCGGCAATCGCCTCGTGTTCGACATCCGCCGCGAGGGCGGCGCACCCGTGGCGGCGCATTTATTGTCGCTGACGCCGTTTCGGCGAATCGTGAAAGACTATTTCATGATTTGCGACAGTTATTATGAGGCGATCCGTACCGCGACGCCGGACCGGATCGAGGCGATCGACATGGGCCGGCGCGGTATCCACGACGAGGGGTCGCATATTTTGCAAGAACGGTTGAAAGGCAAGGTGCGGCTCGATTTCGAAACCGCACGCCGCCTGTTCACGCTGATCTGCGTGCTGCACTGGAAGGGATGAGCGGCATGCCCGCCAAAAATGGCCACCGGCTTTTCGCGACAAACGCAAGTGATGTTTGTGCGCGGGCCATGCGCCGACTGAAAAACACCTGATGGCGGCGTCTTCGGTGCGCGCGCCGCAAGCCGTGCTGTTCGCCTGCGGCCAGAACAGTGTGCGCTCGCCGATGGCGGCAAGCCTGACGCAACAGATGTTCCCGCAGGCGCTTTATGTGCGGTCGGCCGGCGTCAAGAAAGGCGAACTCGATCCCTTTGCCGTCGCCGTGATGGCCGAATTGGGCCAGGATATTTCCAAGCACAGGCCCGTGACCTTCGAGGAGCTCGACGATTGGGAGGGATTGAATTTCGACCTCATCATCACGCTGTCGCCGGAGGCCCATCACAAAGCGCTCGATCTGACGCGCACGCTCGCCGCCGAGGTGGAATATTGGCCCACGCCGGATCCTTCGCGTGTCGAGGGAAGCCGCGCGCAAAAGATGGAGGCCTATCGCGAGGTCTGCGACGGTTTATTGCTGCGGATTCGCAAACGCTTTTCGAAATCCGTCGCGGCGAGCGGTTGATGTGCCGTTCGAGCATGGTCCAGACCCGAATCATCGATCTCCATGACGGTAAGATGTCGGGCCATGCCCATGCCGGGTTGTCTCGGGAGGAGCCTTCCGATAGGTTCCGCGCGGCTTTCGCGTTCGAATCCCTCTCGCTGATTTAACCCCCATGCTTGGCCGTCCCAAACTGGTTCTCGCTTCAGGTTCACCGCGCCGTCTCAGCCTGCTCAATCAGGCCGGCATCGAACCGGATGCGCTGCGGCCGGCGGATGTCGATGAAACCCCCAAGCGTGGCGAGCTGCCGCGCGCTTGCGCCAACCGGCTCGCCCGCGCCAAGGCGGATGCCGCGCTCAAATCGGTGCAGCTCGACGACGAGTTGCGCGGGGCTTTCATCCTCGCCGCCGACACCGTGGTCGCGGTCGGCCGCCGCATTCTGCCGAAAGCGGGCTTGGTGGACGAAGCGGCGCAATGTTTAAGGCTGTTGTCGGGCCGCAATCATCGCGTCTACACCGCGATTTGCCTCGTGACCCCGCGCGAGGCGTTTCGCCAGCGCTTGATCGAGACCCGCGTGCGTTTCAAGCGGCTTTCGGAGGATGACATCCAGGCCTATATCGGTTCCGGCGAATGGCGCGGCAAGGCCGGCGGGTACGCGGTGCAGGGCATCGCCGGATCGTTCGTGGTCAAAATGGTCGGCTCCTATACCAATGTCGTCGGCCTCCCGCTTTATGAGTCGGCCACGCTGCTCGGCGGCGAGGGATTTCCGATTCGCTTCGGTTGGTTGAATGCCAGCTAAGCCGCGCCGCACATCCTCGGGTAAGAGCGGCAGCAAGCCATGCCCGATCTGCGGCAAGCCCTCCCAGGAGGCGAGCCGTCCCTTTTGTTCGGATCGCTGCCGAGATGTCGATCTCAACCGCTGGCTCTCGGGCTCTTACGCGATCCCCGGTCGCAAGGACGAGGACGGCGAGGCGGATTGACCCTTCGTTATTTTACTATTACCGTTCAATATCTTACGAGAAAATCCACCGTCGCCCTTCGGGTGTCGCCAGACACGCTTCGCCGCTGGCTCGTCGCTTGCTTGTGGCACGCGAAGCCTTTGGGCGAAGCGTGGTGGACAGAGCCCTGTTGCCTGACTATAAACCGCCGCTCCCTCAAGCCTCGCAGGCTTAGGCAGTGCCCAGGTAGCTCAGTTGGTAGAGCATGCGACTGAAAATCGCAGTGTCGGTGGTTCGATCCCGCCCCTGGGCACCATAAGGTTTTGGCATGGCCCATCTAGGAGAAGCCCGACAAACTCTCCAACAGCGTGGGTCTTCACTTTTCTAGAGCATGGTCCGGAAAAGTGTGAAGCGGTTTTCCGAAAAGATCATGCTCAAACAAAGAATTAAAGCGCGATGACGATTCATCCAAATCTCATCGCGCTTTAGAGTATGGTCCGGACCCAAAAGGCCGCGTTAGCGCGAAGTATTTGGTGGTTGTCGCGAGGGAAAACCGCTTCACACTTTTCCGGATCATGCACTAGCTAGCAAACGACACTGATATGATATTAGCATCACAAGAGGCTCTCTCAGTGATTTGCGGATACCCCTAAATGTCACGGCGCAGTTTGGATGAGACCCTTTCATTTATTGCCGCCGTGGATCGCGCGGGGTCGGCGGCCGCCATATCGGAAACGATTTTATCTGTCGTCAGGCCATTTGGATTTTCCCAGGTATTCGCCGGCATCATTCCCTTGTCCGGGATGTCGGCGCAACAACAAGTTGCAAACGTGGTTTTGCATTGGTGGCCCGAGCAATGGAGCCAACGTTATTTCTCGCACGGATATCTATTCGACGATCCGACGATTCAACGGATCATGACATCTACAGAGCCGTTCTTCTGGTCGGAGCTGGAGGGTTCTTATCGTGAATGCCCCTCCGCCAAACGCATCATGGACGAAGCAAAGGAGTTTGATCTGGGCTTTGGCTTCACCGTGCCGATGCTCACCCTCGACAGACAATCGGCGGGCTTCTCGATAGCCGGCGATCGCGGGGAACTGCCGCCGCATTATCGTGGACCGCTGCAATTGCTGACGATGTATTCGTTCGGTCGCGCTCTCTCGTTGGCTGACGTGCCACCGCCGGTAAAGCTGACGCCGCGCGAAGCGGACGTGCTGCAATGGATCGCGGAAGGCAAAAGCGATTGGGAGATCAGCAAAATCCTGCACGTCTCCGAACACCTCGTGGACAAGATGGCGCGGCAGATTCGAACGAAATTTGGTGCGGCGAATCGAACGCAAGCCGTCGTTCAAGCGTTGCGGCATCGAATCATTCGATAAAATCAAGGTACGGGAATCCGTACTAGCCTCGAATCCCTTTCGATTCCATTTTCCCGCGAAGTTTTGTTCTGGGGGATCAAATGGGAATTCACGTAGTTTCGGCTGAAAATATAGGCGCCTATGCGGAAGCCATGGAGCAGGCTTATCGCTTGCGTCATACGGTCTTCGTAGAAGAGTTGGGTTGGAACGATCTTACGCGTCCGGACGGTCGCGAGATAGATCAGTTCGATGACGGTCGCGCCCTTCACATGCTCTACCTCGAAGGCGATCGGCTCGTGGGCTATCAGCGCATGTTGCCTTCAATGCGCCCGCACCTTCTATCGGAGGTCATGCCGCATCTGTGCGATGGCGACTTCCCTGTCGGTCCGCACATCTGGGAATGGACACGCTATTGCGTGACCAAAGAGCACCGCGATCGGGGCCGAATGCTAAGTCCCGTCGGCAACCTCTTGCTGTCGGCGATCGTGGAATGGGGGTTGGAAAACGGGGTTTCCAAAATCATCATTGAAATGAATCCGATTTGGTTGCTGCGCCTGGTGCAATTGCATTTCAGGGTCACGCCGCTCGGCATTCCACAGGAAGTCGGCAAGGATAGTATCGTCGCGGTGACGGCCGCCTTTGACGCAAGAACGTTGGCGCGTTTGAGGCACGTTCGCGGTAACGATCTGCCGGCGATTGTCGAGCAGCCGGTAACCGAACGACGCATGCGAGCTTAAGCTACGATCATGTTTTTATATTCGTATCTTCGGCCGCGATTCGCTTTGCGAATTCGACAGTCTGCTTCTCACGTGCCGCGCTGGATATCGTCAGAAATACTCTTGCCAACTCCAAGCCTTGACGCGCTCTCACGGAGGTCAGGGGCAGGTCCGGACTGTTTTGCGTATCAGATTAATGACGTTTGACGGTGGATCGCCTTTTTCGTCCTTCATGTCTTCGCTCCAGAGATATTCCAATGCCGGAACAAAATCTCAGTAAACTTAGCCACATGATCGAAGATGCGCTGGCTGTGGCCGTCGAAATGAAAGAGGCGACCACAATTTATCTGCTTTCGATGGCAAAGATTGGCGTGACGGAAAAGATCGAGGCAGCCGGAATCGCCTCCCCCGACGACGCCGAATGAGCCGGGTTTTTGGCGAATTCACAAACCGCAAGCCCGGGTGGCATCCCGGACTTTAGTGATGGTCGATCGGTGTTTCTGGGAGGACGCGGCGCGAAAACTGAAGGCAGTGAGGCAAGACGCACTCACAGGATGACCGTAACGCTTCGGCGCGCTCACGGCTTGGCGGCGTCATCCGGCATTTTTTTATTTCGGAAGCGGTTTCTTGCGTTTCTTTTTTGGAGCGTCCGGGAGCCCGGCTTGGGCGATGGCGTCCTGCGCTTCCTTGGCTTGTCGCAGCGCGCGAAGACGCTCCATGTTCTTGCGGATCGCGATGGCCTTTTGCCCAACATCCTCCATCGCCCGCGCGCCCTCTTCCTGGGCCAGACGTTGCCGGTTGGCGCGCGCGATGCTTTCGGGAGATGGCTCAGCCGATTTCTTGCTTACCATCTTTTCCGATCCCATTCATGGCGTAAGAGTAACCCGCTTCTGATTGAATCAGAACCGTTAGAACCGGGCGCTTGAAAATCTTAATTTTGGCGCGTTTCTCCACGCGAAGCCACATTCACCCCGGACCTGCGTCCGGGGGCAGGCTTTCGTTCCAAAACGCATTCACCCGCCCAATCCCTGGGATTGAGCGGGCGTCCGTCATTTCAGTACATCCGTGAAATGACGTTAACAGCTCAGGCCAGCGAGAGGTTTTCCGCGCTGACCTTGCCCCGCATCTTGTCGGCCTTGAGTTCGAAATTGACCTTCTGACCTTCAGCGAGGCCGGTCAGGCCGGCTCGCTCGACGGCGCTGATATGAACGAACACATCATTCCCGCCATCGCTGGGCTGGATAAAGCCAAAACCCTTTTGGCCATTAAACCACTTAACAGTACCTGTCGGCATCTTCATCTTTCCAAAGCACATCTCGCGTGACCATCACGCGACTCCAATTCAACTGGTCGATGTCTTTGGGAAGGGGCCCGCGGGCGCATTCAACAAGGCACAGCGGCTAATCGAATAACCGCAATATAAGGGCTTGATGGCGAAAATGCAAGTTCGCACGGCCATTTACGGATGGAACGAAGCGCTTTGCGGAAGCCTCGGCCCGCGCGACATAGGAGTTCCGATTTCGAAAGGCTCGCGGGTTGTCGTGACAATCCGTGACGTGAATGTCGCGTGGGGCCGCGTCGCAAAGGCTCCGATCTTGTCGCACCTGCCTTGTTTCGCAACGCTTGATGGCTATGGCGGCCGAAACTTCGCGGCAATAATGATCGGCCGTTTGGTTCATGTGTGCCTTTAGCCTGACCGCTCAAATTATCATCAGCCGTGACACAGGATTCAGGCACGACAAGAATTATTTCGAGTAAAAATGATTTATATCAATAGTTTAATGCATATTGCATGCAGCGTGCAAAATCTCATTGCCGCGTCCTTGTCCTTGCCGCAGACTTGATCGCGGTCGCCGGCAGCAAGGGGCAAGCCGACCGTCAATGGGCGATGGTCCGGCGAGGTTTGCCGAGATCGGCTGGCATGGGGAGGGGACGCAATGAACGAGCAGGTATCCGTCATCGCCGCGACCGGCGCCGTCAAACCGACGGGGGTGCGCTGGAAGATTTTCTTCCTGATGCTGTTTTTGGTCTCCGTTAACTATATCGATCGTGCCTCGCTTTCGGTCGCAATGCCGCTGATCTCCAAGGAATTCGATATCGATCCGGCGTGGCAGGGGGTGATCCTGAGTTCGTTCTTCTGGACCTACGCTTTCATGCAGGTGCCGGGCGGCATGCTCGCCGATCGCTTCAAGCCCAGAATCGTCATTGCGCTGGCAACCGTGTTCTGGGGCGCGTTCCAGGCGATCGCGGCCCTCGCCACCAATTGGTTCATGCTGCTGTTGACCCGCCTCGGCTTGGGCGCGGCCGAAGCGCCGATCTATCCGGCCGGCGGTAAACTCAACGGGCTCTGGATGACGCAAACCGAGCGCGGGCGTGGCGCGACGCTGCTCGATGGCGGCGCGCCGCTCGGCGCCGCGCTGGGCTCGATCGTGATCGCCTGGCTGATCGCCGCGTTTGATTCCTGGCGCGCGGCCTTTGTCATTGCCGGAATCGGCACCATGCTGTGCGGCCTTTGGGCGTGGCGCTACATCCGTAACTCGCCGCGGCAGCACCCTTCGGTCAATGAAGCGGAAGCGCGCCACATTGAAGAAGCCCATGCGCTGGAAGATTCGGCTACGCCGGCATCGACGGGTGGAAGCTGGGTCGGTTATTTCCGATTCCGCTCGGTGTGGTGCATGTGCCTGGGCTGGATGTTCTTCAACGTGACATTCTACGGTCTGTTGACCTGGATGCCGACCTATTTGTTCAAGGTGCATAATCTCGACATCAAGGCGCTCGGCGGCGCCTCGTTCATCATCTTCTTTGCCGGCTTTGTCGGCGAGTTGGTCGGCGGCTGGATCGGCGATCGCTGGCGCAGCCAGGGCGGCTCGCCGAATCTCGTCTACCGCACGCTGTTTGCCATCGCCGCCATTATGGTGACGGTGTCGATATTCCTGGTGGCCTATACGGCGAACGCGGTTTTGGTCGTCGTGCTGCTGTCATCGACGCTGTTTTTCCTGCGCTGGTGCGGCATGTATTGGGTTATTCCCGCCGCGCTCGCCGGCCGCGAACGCGCTGGCTTTCTCGGCGGCTGCATGAATCTCGGTGGCAACATCGCGGGCATCACGACGCCGATCATCATCGGTTTCATCGTGCAGGCGACCGGCTCCTACTTCCTCGCCTTGATGTATTTCGCCGCCGCCGGTATCGCGCTTCTGATCTGTTCGACCTTGATCGATTACAGCCGCAGGCTGCCGGTCTGAACCAACGGGCCGAACGATCATGGTCGCGCGTTGAGGATAGAACATGCCCCGGATCGGAATGCTCACGCCTTCGTCGAACACCGCGCTTGAACCGATCACCTACGCGATGCTGGCCGGTATCGCGGACATTTCCGTGCATTTCTCGCGTTTCCGCGTTACCGAGATCGCGTTGTCGCAATCCGCGCTGCGCCAATTCGACGCCAGCGAAATTTTGCGCGCCGCCGAGCTCTTGGCCCATGCCAAGGTCGATGTCATTGCCTGGAACGGTACTTCCGCAAGCTGGCTCGGCTTTGATCGCGACGAACGGCTGTGCGAGCGGATCACTGACGCAACCGGCATCCGCGCTTGCACCACGGTGCTGGCCTATCGCGATTTGTTCAGGCGGCTTGAAACCGCGCGCATCGGATTGGTCACGCCCTATTCGGCCGACGTCCAGGAGCGGATCATGGCCAACTGGCGGTCGCAGGGCCTTAATTGCGTCACTGAGCGGCATCTTGCGCTCACGGACAATTTTTCTTTTGCCGAAGTGAGCGAGGCCGAGATCGCCCGTTTGATCGACGAAGTGGCGCGTGAAGGGTGCGACGCCGTCGCGGTGGTTTGCACCAATATGCGCGGGGCGGGCCTCGCCGAGAAAGCCGAGCGCAAGCTCGGCATCAATGTGTTCGATTCGATTGCGGTGACCTTGTGGGCCTGTTTGATCGCCACGGGCAGCGATCCCGGGACCATCAAGGGCTGGGGCGGCCTGTTTACCGACCCACGCTTTTTGCCTTTGACCAACAATTGAGATGCCCATGGCCAAGACCAAACCGATGCGTGGCAGAAAACAATCTCGGCGCGGTCCGGCTGCGCGCTTGTTGCCGCGGCGGGCCTTGCGCGTGCCGCGTAGCGGTTTGCACGAACAGGCCGCGACCAAACTTCGCGAGTTGATCGTGCGCGGCGATCTTTTACCCGGCGAGCCGTTGCTCGAAATCGGCATGTCGGAAGCGCTCGGCATTTCGCGCACGCCGTTGCGCGAGGCCTTGAAGCAACTCGCCACCGAAGGCCTGGTCGAATTGCGGCTCAACCGCAGCGCCGTCGTCGCGCCGCTTCGGCGCGAGGAGCTCACGGAATTGTTCGAAGCCGTCGGCGGGATCGAACGCTGCGCCGCTGAGCTTGCCGCGATCCGCATGACGTCACAGGACGTGGCGCGGCTCGAAGCGCTTCAGAGGCGGATCGAGTGGCATCATGGCCGCGGCGAGCTGCGCGACTATTTCGAGGTCAACCAGCAAATTCACGGCGCCATTGTCGGCTTTGCCCAAAATGCCGTGCTAAAGGCCGCGCATGAGGCACTGTTGCCGCGGGTGGAGCGGGCGCGTCTGTTCGCGCTGTCGGCACGCGGGCGCTGGAATGAATCGGTGAATGAGCACCGGCAGATCCTCATTGCGCTGGAAGCGGGCGATGGCGCGCGTGCCGGGCAATTGTTGGGCCGCCATGTCCGGCGCACCGGCGAGATCGTGGCCGATACCCTTACGAATGGGAAGGCTGCATCGTGAAAATTCTTCTCCTCAATCCCAATACGACGGCTGAAGTGACCGGACTGCTTTATGCCGCGGGCGTCCGTGTGGCATCCTCGGGCACCGAGATCGTCACCGCGACGGCCCAACGCGGCGTGCCCTATATCGCAACCCGTGCCGAGGCGCAGATCGGCGGCGCCATTGCGCTCGAAATGCTGGCAGAGGTGGCATCCGGCATCGATGCGGCCATCATCGCCGCGTTCGGCGATCCCGGCCTGTTTGGCGCGCGCGAGTTGTTCGATTTTCCCGTTATCGGCCTTGCCGAGGCCGCGATGCTCACCGCCTGCATGGTGGGGCGGCGTTTTGCCATCGTGACGTTTTCACGCACGCTCGCCCCCTGGTACCGGGAATGCGTGGCCATGCACGGCCTTGAGGCGCGTTGCGTCGGCATTCGCGCGCTCGACGAACCATTCCGTTCGATCGCGGAGGTTCAGGCCGAGAAGGAGGAGAGGCTGGTGCGGCTTGCCAATCTCGCGGTCGAACAGGATGAGGCCGATGTCGTGATTCTTTCCGGTGCGCCTCTCGCCGGTCTTGCCGATAAAGTCAGCGACCGCATTCCGGTTCCCTTGATTGATCCGATCGCGGCCGCGGTGCGGCAGGCAGAAACGCTCGCGACGCTCAAGCCGCGCAAAGCGGTCGCCGGCACCTTTCGCCGCCCCGATCCCAAGCCGACGAAAGGGCTTGCGGCACCGCTCGCGGCCGTCATCGAGCATCGCGAGCTCAAGCAAGGAGAAACGCGCTGATGCCGCTCGACACCATCATCCGCGGCGGCACGGTCGTGACCGCGGCCGACATTTTTGCCTGCGACGTCGGGATTTTCGACGGCAAGATCGTCGCTTTGGGCAATGATCTCGGCGCGGCGAAGCGGATCATCGAGGCCACCGGCCGGCTGGTATTGCCGGGCGGCATCGACAGCCACGTCCATTTCGCGCAAGCTTCGGGCGATGGCATCGTCATGGCGGACGGTTTTGCCAGCGGTACCCGTTCGGCCGCGTTTGGCGGCAATACCACGGTGCTGCCGTTTTGCTTGCAGGAGAAAGGCCAGACACTGCGCGAGGCGTTGCGGCGATATCACGCCTTGGCCGAAGGCCAATGCCATGTCGATGTCGCCTTTCATCTGATCGTCACCGATCCGACCGAGCAGGTGTTGGGTCAGGAATTGCCGGCGCTGGTGGAAGACGGCTACACCTCGCTCAAAGTGTTCATGACCTATGAGGGGCTCGCGCTGTCGGACCGCGAGCTTCTGGAGACCATGGCGGTCGCGCGCGAGACCGGCGCGATGCTGATGGTGCATGCGGAAAATTTCGACGCCATCCGTTTCCTCACCGAGCGGCTGGAGCGCGCCGGTCATACCGCGCCGCGCTTTCATGCGACCTCGCGACCGATACCGGTCGAGCGCGAGGCCACCCACCGCGCGATCTCGCTGTCCGAACTTGTCGATGTGCCGATCATGATCGTGCATGTGTCGAACGCGCAAGCGATGGAGGAAATTCGTCGCGCGCAGCAACGCGGGCTGAGGGTTTTCGGCGAAACCTGTCCGCAATATCTGGTGCTGACCGAGAAGGATCTCGATCAGCTCAACATGGAAGGCGCCAAATATGTCTGCTCGCCGCCGCCGCGCGACGAGGCCAGCCAGAAGGCATGTTGGGAGGGTCTTCAGCAGAAGGTATTCTCGGTATTTTCTTCCGACCATTGCCCGTTCCGCTATGACGATCCGCAAGGCAAGCTCATGCCGAAGGGGCGTACCAGTTTCCGCTGGGTGCCGAACGGAATCCCCGGCGTCGCGACGCGGCTGCCGATCCTGTTCTCGGAAGGCGTTGCCAAAGGCCGGATCGACCTCAACAGTTTTGTCGCGTTCAGCGCGACCAATCACGCGAAAATCTACGGTCTCTATCCGCGTAAAGGCACGATCGCGATCGGGTCGGACGCCGACATCGCGTTGTGGGATCCCGTGCGCAAAGTCACCATCCGCCATGATCTGATTCATGACGGTTCGGATTACACGCCTTATGAGGGGTTGGAAGTCACGGGCTGGCCGGTCCTGACCATGGTGCGCGGGAAGGTCGTGGTCGATGATGGTGTTCTGGTCGGTGAAAAGGGGTTCGGCACGTATCTCGCGCGCCACAAGCCGCCGGCCGATCTCGCCACGCGCTAACAAGAAAGACCAAAGGGAGACTCAAATATGCCTTACGCAACGACCGATGACGGGGTGCGCCTCTATTTCGAGGAAACCGGATCGGGCCATCCGGTGATCTTCGTGCATGAATTCGCCGGCGATTTGCGCAGTTACGAATCGCAACTGCGGCACTTCGGCAAGCGCTATCGCGCCATTGCCTATAATGCGCGCGGTTTTCCGCCCTCGGACGTGCCGGAAAATGTCTCCTCTTATTCGCAAGCGCGCGCGGCCGACGATATCCTCGCCGTGCTCGACCATATCGGCGCGCCGAAGGCGCATATCGTCGGGCTCTCGATGGGCGGCTTTGCAACGTTGCATTTCGGCATCCGTCATCAAGCCCGCGCGGTATCGCTTTGCATCGGTGGCTGCGGTTATGGCGCCGAGCCCGACAAGCGCGAGATTTTCCGCCGCGAAGCCGATGTGATCGCCGGCGCGCTGCGCAAAGACGGCATGGCGGCTTTCGCCGAGCGTTACGCTTACGGGCCGACCCGTGTGCAGTATGAAAACAAGGATTCGCGGGGTCATGCGGAGTTCAAGAAAATGCTCGCCGAACATTCGGCCATGGGCTCGGCCAACACCCAGCAAGGCGTGCAGAAAGAGCGGCCTTCGCTCTATACGCTGGTCGAGGAGATGAAGCGCATCACCGTGCCCACGCTGATCATCACGGGCGATGAAGATTGGCCGTGTCTTCTGCCGGGCATTCTCATGAAACAGAACATTCCCTCCGCCGCGCTTTCGGTGATCCCCAATTCCGGGCATGCGATCAACATCGAAGAGCCGGAAGAATATAACCGGATCCTCAGTGACTTCCTCTCCCAGGTCGAAAGCGGCCGCTGGCCGCAGCGCGATCCCCGCGCCGTTTCTTCCTCCATCACCGGCATGAAAAATTGATCGTGATGGGGGGAAGCGCTGTCACAGCCGGTGTGGAATCTTTGTATTTGAAATCAAAGGAGTTTTCATAGCCGAGAAGCCCCGCGATCGGTCATGTGTCCCGTTATTCCGAGCGCCGTTGACGATGAAGGGAAATCGCGCCAGTCTTGCTCAAACGGTCATCATGGTTGGGGCAGGAGCGCCGCGGGGGCGATGAAAAGGCATAGCCAGCGCTCATCATCCGAGCGTGATCGCTTGGAGCAGGACGTCGCGGCAGCGGATGCGCTGGAGATCGCGCGTCAAATGGCGCCTGGACCTGAGCGTAATGAAGCCCTTAAGCTTGCGGGCGCGCTTCGCCGCTCCGCCGATGAGCGGGGGGTGATTTTCGCAAAACGAGGTCGGCCGCGCAAATAGCGCTCAAGCTCACATCTATGATTTGAGGTAAAAGCGCGTTTTTTGCACTGCAAAGACTTTTGCGGGCGTCCGCCCAAGCGCGCCGGGTGTCAAGCCGCGCTCATGCGAACCCACTGACCGGCCACTAAATTTTATATTAGTTGTCGCGTTGCAAGGGCCTTCCCATGGTCTCCAATGAGGTTGGCTTTATCTCCGATGAGGTTGGCTTTGCCGCCGCTATGCGGTTGGCTCAAGGCGAAAGCCGATCAATTTACCCCCTTGTGCTCCTAAAGCTCGGCGCCGGGAAGGATACGAAGCGGTTGTCATGAAGGTATCCGGCCCGAGCTTGCGAGGAAAAGCGAATTCCTCGCCGAGACCCTCGTATCCTGCTAACCTATGGCGAGACGGTCGTTTGATCGGACCGTTCGCGTCCGGCCGCATGCCGGACAATTCGTTCAAGGCGAATGTGCGGTGAGCATGGTCCTCCGTATAACCTCGCGGCGCCTATGTCGTGCCTTTCGCGGCAGGTTCTCGCGGACCCGGGAATGTGGATTGAGGTCAACGATGCGGTTGACTGAAATCGATATTCCGTCCCGCTGTTAGGAGGATAGCGGCGTGTGGATCGTTCTGACCGCGCTCCGGCGTCCTTATACGTTCGTGGTGCTGTCGCTCTTGATAGCGATATTCGGCGGGCTCGCGGCGCTGCGGACCCCGACCGATATTTTCCCGAATATCAACGTGCCTGTCGTCAGCGTGGTGTGGACCTATACCGGGCTGTTGCCGAACGACATGTCGGGCCGCGTCATTTATTATTATGAGCGCTTCCTGAGCGCCCAGGTCGGCGACATCGAGCACATCGAGTCGCAATCGCTCTCGGGCTATGGGGTGGTCAAGATCTTCTTCCAGAAGGGGGTCAATATCCGCACCGCGCTGGCGCAGGTGACAGCGGCCTCGCAAACCGTGCTGAAGCTTTTGCCGCCCGGCATCACGCCGCCTTACGTCTTGAGCTACAACGCGGCGACCGTCCCGATCCTGCAATTGGCACTGTCGAGCGATACGTTGCCCGAGATGAAATTGTTCGATCTCGGACAGAATTTCATCCGGCCGCAGCTCGCCACCGTCCAGGGAGCGGCGGTGCCCTCGCCCTATGGCGGCAAGATTCTCCAGGTGCAGGTCGATCTCGATCAGCAGGCGATGCAGTCGCACAACGTCTCGGCGGAAGATGTGGTCAACGCCGTCTCGGCGCAGAACCTGATTCTGCCCGCCGGCGACCAGAAGATCGGCAAGTTCGATTGGAACGTGTCGCTCAACGCGAGCCCGGTTATGCTGGAAAAGATCAACGATTTGCCGGTGAAGAAAACCAACGGCACGGTCATTTTTGTGCGGGATGTCGCCTATGTGCATCAGGGCTCGCCGCCGCAAACCAACATGGTACGGGTCAATGGCGCGCGCGCGGTGCTGATGACCATCCTGAAGGCCGGGTCGGCTTCGACGCTGAATGTCATCGACGGCATTAAATCCTTGTTACCGCGTGTGGAGGAAAGTTTGCCGGTCGGATTCGGCCTGCGCGCGGTGGGTGATCAGTCGGTGTTCGTGAAGGCCGCTATCGTCGGGGTGTTGCGCGAGGCAGCGCTTGCCGCGGCGCTGGTCGGCATGATGATTTTGCTGTTCCTCGGCAGTTGGCGTTCGACCATCATCATCATCATCTCGATTCCGCTGTCGATCCTCTTCTCCATGATTGTGCTGGCGATGCTGGGCCAGACCATCAACGTCATGACGCTGGGCGGGTTGGCGCTCGCGGTCGGCATGCTGGTTGATGAAGGCACGGTGACGCTTGAGAATATTTTCTTTCACCTCGAACAGGGTAAGGAAATCGAGCCGGCGATTCTCGATGGCGCGCAGCAAATCGTGGTGCCGGCCTTTGTCACACTGCTCGTGCTGGATATCGTGTTCGCACCGATGTTTCAGCTTGGCGGCGTCGCCGGTTATTTGTTCCGTCCGCTGGCGGAAGCCGTCGTCTTTGCGTTGATCGGCTCCTTCATCCTGTCGCGCACGCTGGTGCCGACCATGGCGCGTTACCTGCTTCACGCCATCCCCCATCATGGCGAGGGGCATGCGGTGGCTGCTCCCACCTCGCGCAATCCCTTCACGCGATTCCAGCAAGCCTTCGAGCGCGGCTTCACTTGGCTGCGCGGCCACTATCATGCGTTGCTCCAGCAGGCGCTTTCGCGCCCTAAGACGATCATCTTCGGCTTTCTCGGCATCGTGGTGGTGTCGTTTGGGCTCGCGCCATTTTTGGGAGCGAACTTCTTTCCCACGGTCGATTCCGGCCAGATCCTGATGCATGTGCGCGCCCAGCCCGGCACCCGGATCGAGGAAACCGCCCGCCTGATGGAGCAGATCGAGCAGACGGTGCGCGCGACCATTCCGCCCGGCCAGCTCGATAACATCGTCGACA